>CALJOA010000023.1 GCA_937981585.1 uncultured Pirellulaceae bacterium
AGCCACGGTTAACGGCGATTCAACCGTGGCTAGCGCCAAAACGGCTAGTAAAATCGCAACCTCTCTGTGTCCTCAGTGCCTCTGTGTTTTAATCTTTTACCCCGGAGGGCAGTTTCAAACGGACACTAAAAGACCAACCAATAGATCACCAGCGCTATCGCCAGCAAAACAGCAAACCAAATACATGCACTGACGACGCCATAGGAATGCAAGTCTTCGGGTCGTGGATCAGTAATCGGATCGTAATCTTTCTCAGTTGTAGACATCTAAAAACTCCATTATCAGTCGTTATCTTGGCAGCGCGCCAATCCATGGAGCGCTGATTTGGTTAATTTGAATTGATAGTTGAAAATTCAATCTCGAATCGGCGAATCATTGTTTAGCGAACGCTTTGTCGAAACGCCGTCCGAAAACAAGCTCACTCTTCTTGTCGCCTTCAGCCGCATCGACTTTGCCTTTGCAGCGGTGGCAGCAAAACTTAACCGTTACGCCATCGACTTCGGACGCTTGCTCGTCGTCCACATCGCCGCCGGAAATCGGACAAGCCGTTTGGGCGAACTGTCCGGTCGCCACGAGTTGCTGATTCGCTTTGACCGCGAAGGACTCGTGATCTTTGGCAAAGTTCTTTGCGCACTTGCCGCAGCAGAAGAACACCTTTCCCTCTTTGTATTGAACCACTTGATCAGCAACAACGTCTTTGGCTGGCATCATCATGCATTTGACGCCGGTCAAATCAATTTTGGTTTCCTTGAGCCCGAACGCTTTGTTGAACGACGAGTCCGAGAACAGCAAAGCGACTTTTTCCTCGATGGTTTCGAGCCCGTCGATTTTCGCTTGGCAATCGGCGCAACAAAAGCCAACCTCCACGCCTCCGACGGTTGAACTCAGGTTCTCGTCAACTGCACCACCTGAAAACGGGCACCCCTTTTGAACGTACTGACCGGTGAGCACCAGTTGATGATTGGCTTTGACCGTAAATTTGGCTTTGTCCGCCAATTCGACGTCCTTCTTGAAGGCTTCGGCGCAACTACCGCAGCACAAATACACTTTTCCGTCCTTGTATTGGACAGCCGTACTGGCGACCGCAGCACGCTTGCCTTTGACGACGCATTTGATTCCGGTCAAATCGTCTGGTTGGGGGGCGAAAGTCAAAGCCGCAACTAAGGCGCCGATACCGAGAATTGATTTGATAAACATTATTTACTCCTGATGCAGAGGTGCACTTATGGTTTATCGACGATTCTAAACTTGGATGTCAACAAAATCCAACAGCGCCGAAAATGTGAATTATTCCGCTTATCCCCGATGAAGGTATGCGGGTTGAGATTTAGCAACTCCTGCGGGGTTGCGTATATCACACGCTATGTCGTGGCTCTTCGATTCGAAACGTCAGCAACCAGCCAATGAAGATGCAGACGATTACGATTGAGAAAACAAACTCAAAACTAATCCAATCGACCAACGCCCCCATCAGCGGGCTGAGGATAATGGGAGGAGTTGCCATCGCAATCCCCAGCGCACTGAGATATCGCGGGTGGTCTTTGCCGGCGCAGATTTCAAGCGTGTAGTTGCTCATGTAACGCATCGCCACTGGAGTAAGCCCCAGCAAACAAAACACAGCAGTAAACCAGCCGTTGCCAACATTGCTAAACTGCGCGATCACGACCGCCAACACCGGTGGAATGCAGAGGATCAGCATCGAGATCCGCAACACCAAACGATTTCCATATCGGTCAGCCAACCAACCAGAGGGAATACTGAACAACGCCGCGCCAATGTTCTGGGCCAACACCCATGGAATCAACGCCGTCAGGCTCAACTCCAAACGATCGCGTCCCAGCCGTTGATAATGAGGAAACAAAGTCAGGTACATGCCAAACATCGCCGCGATGATCGCGACCATCCGAAAGTTTCTATCGTCCCGTAGCGTTGCAGCGAACGCTTTGAACAATTCGACAACGCCGCGTTGTTTTTCGTTTCGAATATCCGGCCGCTCTTTCAAAAACAAAGCACTCACCGCAGCAGCAACGAACATCGTGCCCGTAAAGCAGAACAGCAAACCAAAACTTGATTGCGCGACACCACCGGATTCGCTTTCGTCAACCAACCAGATCCCAAGCAGCTTCCAAGCGCACGCCACCGCGATTGAAGCTCCAAACACGGTGCCGAACAATGACAGAGCTCCGCGCCGCGTCACGCGGATCAGCTTTCCTGTAATCGTGTTGAGCACAAGCTGATTGACACCTGTTGCGATGAAAAAGACGGCATAAATCACCAGAAAAATAATGGGCAGCCAAAAACTCTTCTTCCCATCGGTGACGAACCAAACCAAGGACAACAAGAGAAAGCACAATCCCATCGTCAGCGTCGTTGTGAAGAGCCGGAACTTCTTGAAACGAGAGTTCCGCAAGCGATCGGAAACCAGCAGAGGTGGAATGCTTTGTCCGAACCGATTGAGCATCGGCAAGCACCCACGCAACCAACCCGATCCGCCAATCACATCAAGCACCGCCGGCATAATGATGCTTTCGGTTTTGAAGATCCAACCGACCCGCATCAGGATCATGTAGATGACACCCAAGCCAAAATTCCGCGTATGATGCGGATCGTCTTTGGGCGTGACTTCTTGAACAGCGCGAGCCTTCAGGCTGGGTGATTGATTGGCAAGCGAAGTAAACTCAACTGCCTGATTAGATTCTGATTGGGGCATCGAAGCGATCTTAGTTGCCCAAGCAATTGAGCACGAGGGCTACCTGGAACATTGTCACTATGGATTGCCTCGAACCGATTGGATCCAAGCCAAGCAAGAAGGTCGAGTCGTTTGGGTGATTGGGTGCTTGGGCGTTAGGCCGCGCTTTATAAATTGCTCC
>CALJOA010000024.1 GCA_937981585.1 uncultured Pirellulaceae bacterium
TTCTCATCCCATCCGCCGTCTCAAGGGCTGCCCCTCACACTTTTTAAATTTGAATTCATTATCAAACGTGGCCTGCGAACGGATTATTAGCAGTCGCCACGTTTGTTTTTGCGCCAGTTGGATAGCGCTCTTTCTCACGTCGGCGAGTTGGGTTGCCTGGTGCTGGTTACCCCACCGGCTCGCTCTAATGAGCCAAAGCCGATTGGGCCAGTTCAGGAACTTCGTAACCTTTTCGGTACTCTCGTTTGATGAGCTTGTTGGCGGCATCCGCATTTTCTCCAACGAAACGCTCAGCCTCAACGTTTAGCTCCAACATCGGACTAAGCCGAATCTGTTCGTCATCAAGCTTGATACCGTGAGTCGCCGTGTGGGCTTCCATTTCTGTCATCAAAGTCGTCCACTGCTCCAGATCGATCTCTTTGGCTTGTTCGGATGAAAACTTTCCACCAGCTTGGACGGCGATGTTGGCGAGGTTACACCAACCGGTACTGTGATGACCGACTTCGACCTCTGCGTTGAGGATCGAACGATCTCGTTTGCGGACCGCCTCGATAAAGTTAGCTTGATGGATTGCGTCCCCACTATTGCCTTTGAACCGTCGAATCTTTTTACCGTCTTTGTCGAGCGCAGAAGCACCGCCACGCTGGCCGTGCAGCACACCACCTTCGCAATAGACGACATAGCCGCTGTTGGGACCGGGATGAGGAGCCGCCTTCTTGCCACCGGGCTCCGATGGAAGATTCGAAAGTCCGATCACAACGGGATACGAGCCGGTGTCAAAGTAAACGAATTGAACGTTGGGCGTTTCGCCAGCATCGTTGTAAACGATCCGTCCGCCGCCACCAAAAATCCGTTTCGGAATGGTGACTTTGTCTTGAAACACATTGTTGCGCACGTCGTCGAGAACATGAACGCCCCAGTTGCCCATTTCACCCGAGCCAGTGTTCCAGTCCCAGTGCCAATCGTAATGAAGCGACTTGCGGAAAACCGGTTTGTCTTGAGCTGGACCAAGCCATAGGTCGTAGGCGATGTTCTTGTCGATTTCGAGCGGCGTGTCCCGTTTACCGATCTCACGCCGCACGCCAAAACGATTCACACGGCAGGCTTTGATCTCGCCGAGTGCTTTGTCTTCGTGGAGGAACTTTTTGATTTGGGCCTGCATCGGATCGGATCGTTGTTGAGTTCCGATCTGGCAAATCTTTTCGTAACGTCGAGCTGCGGCTACGGTCTGCTCGCCTTCCCATTGACTGTGGGAAAGTGGCTTTTCAACGTAGACGTCTTTGCCGGCTTCCATTGCCCAGATCGCAGCCAGACAATGCCAGTGGTTGCAAGTCGCGACTACCGTGACGTCGATGTCATCGGCATCCAAAAGGCCTCGCATGTCAGCCCAACCTTTGGCTTTGTCGTACTTCTTTCTCATTTTGTCAACACGTGAAGCGTCCGGATCACAGGCGCCGGCAATATTGACTCCGTCCACCTTGGCAAACGACTGAACCAATCCGCCGGCGCGACCACCGCAACCAATCATTCCGACATTGACCGAGTCAACTGCAGCCATGTGACGCGAAGCTCGCAAGTCACTTCCGGGAATTGACATCATGACTCCAGCGGCAGCACCACTGGCTACAAATTGACGACGTGTAAGCTTGGGCATCTTTGTTCCTGAGTTGTTCACAAATTGTTTGGTTCAATTCGAACCAGTATATCAACACTGACTCCAAGTATCCAAAATCGGCAGCTGATCGAGTTCAATTGTGCATTTTTTTCCTTTATGCGAATAATTGGGTGCGTCCAAGTATCTCGTCGCCCGCTGAGTGGACAAACGGATAGGGAACCATCAGACTGTTTTCCATTCGGGTTTACCACCAATAATGGGGAGCAAAGTATGTCAGTAGCACACACCAGCAAAATCCAAATCGAAAAGCGCGAAGGGCCCCATCGTACGGCTCGAATCGAGGGCTTTGGAGAAGCACTGGATTTCGGCGTCCATGGCGGAATCAAAAACTTCTACCAGGATAAGTACGGTGCCAAGTTCACCGGTCCGGAGTATCCAGCCACGCTTGATCACATGATTGCCGGTGTCGCCGGCTGACTGCTGGGCACCTTTGCAGGCGCGCTGGATGCGCGTCAAATTCCATCCGCAGGCAATGTTTCGGCGGCCGTAGAAGGCGACATCGAAGATGTCGACGGCGTGCTCAGGATCACTAAAATCCGAATTGCTTATTCCGTTGTTGCCCCTAGCGGCAGTGATGAAAAGATTGAGCGAGCGCTGGAGTCTTACTCAACGATGTGCCCAGCTTATCAGTCCGTCAAAGGCTGCATCGATGTGACTTGGTCGGTGAAAGTCGAGGAGGGTTAGTAGCTCGGCCCTCCGAGCGAGACCCACTTCACGGCTCGGAGAGCCGTGCTACTAAATTCATCGAATTTATTGCTATAGAACTTCGCATTCTTGAACTTCGCATTCTTATTTTATTTTTGAAGCGGCTGGCTCAATCTCATCAACCGTGTTTTTCTCGTTGGCCATTCCGCCGGGAAGCTCCATGATCCGAATCGTTCGGAAGTGAATCTCTCGGCCTTCGGATTCAAGACACAAGTAGCCCTTCTTCATCGACGCGTCGCGGATCCCGTTGACGAACTTGCCGTTGATCGAAAGCTTCACGTTGCCGTCGACTGCGACCACGACGTACTTGTTCCACTCGCCTTTGCCCTTGCAGCGGTGTTCGACAGATTTGCTGCGATTGCCGCGAGGATTTTCTGGTGAAGCCGTCATGCCGCCGGCACCGAACAGCTCGCCCTGAACGTAAGCGACTGGGGGAAGCGAGCCGTCTTTCCTTTTGTGTTGGTTGATCCAGTCGAGCTAAAGCATCTGGACTTCCATTCCCATCGGCAACCGGGTTCTTTCCTGCGGCTTGGCATCGCACCAGATAAACACGCCCGAATTGCCACCGGCTTCCATGTGGCACCATTCGATTTCGAGAATAAAGTTCTCGTACATTTTGTTGGAGCGCATCACGCCGATCGGCTGGCCAGTACAAACCAGCAACCCGTCTTTGACCGACCAGGTATCTGGCGAAGTGTTAACGTCAGTCCAGCCGGTGAGGTCCTTACCGTTGAACAAGTCGACAAACTTGAGGCTTGATTGGGAAGTCTCATCGGACGGCTTTGCATCCTGAGCCAAACTGGAAACTGAAAAACCCAATCCAACAGTGACAAACGCCAGCAAGCCAAAAACAACGTTGGCAAAGTACTTGGTCATCAGAGACTCCAGAAAAAAATTGCGTGACGGAAGATTTCTGCTTGTTGATGAAACGCTTCGTTATAGCTTTGGCAACTCAAATCCTTTTCGATACTCGTAGTGCAACAGCTCGTTAGCCGCTTCGTTGTCGAACTTTTCTTCTTTGGCGTCCCACTGCAACTGGGACTTGGTTGCCAATGAAATGTTTGCCATGTGGGCAAAGATCGTCGAGCGGTGGCCTTCGATCATTGGGCAGTTGGTTTGTTCACGAGACTTGACGCAGTCAAGAAAGTTTCTGGCGTGATTCATCGTCGCAACTGAGTTTGGTTCGTTCAACTCGAATTCGACTTCCTCACCACGATCGCCTTTGTCTTGAAACTGCCCAGGTTTTTCCTTGATGACTTTGTAGCCTTCTTTGGAAGCGTAAACGGTTCCGTGTGTCCCGCGCAGTTCGATCTCTCCATGGGCTAGCGCCGGATTGCTTGTTGCTTCGTACTGCCCGAACGAAATCAACGACTTGCCCGGCATCTCGAAGGTGGCCTGCGCTGTATCTGGAATCGTTCGATCATCGTCGACTGCAAACCGGCCACCGATTGCAGAAACGCAGACTGGAGATTCTTCGCCAATCATCCAGCGAATTGCGTCGAAGTAGTGTACGCCCCAGTTACCCATCTGCGATGAGAACCGCTGCCACCAACGGAATTTGTAGGGCGCGATGTTGTCTTGATACGGCTGTTTGGGGCGCGGGCCAAGCCACGTGTCCCAATCGAAGTTTGCCGGAGGCGCCATCGTTTCGAGCTTGCCAATCCCGTCGGGGTACATGTTGTTAAGCCGATAGGCGCGCGAGACGGTGATCTTGCCGATTTTGTCTTCGACCATGAACTCGCGCAGCCGTTGGTAAAGCTTCATTGATCGGCGGTGCAAACCGACCTGTGCGATCTTGTCGAACTTCCTGGCGGCTTCGACCATCTGACGCCCTTCGTGGATCGTCGCGGCAAGCGGCTTTTCAACATAGACATCCTTGCCAGCCGACATGGCAGTGATCGCATGGATCGCATGCCAGTGATCGGGAGAAGCAATCGCGATCGCATCGATGTCATCTCGATCAAGCAACGCTCGGTAGTCCTTGACGGCCATCAGATCTTTTCCGTACGTCTCTTGGGCGCGATCAAGATACGGCTCATAGACATCGGCGACGGCAACTAACTTGCAGTCTTTGTGTTCAGCAAAGCCCTTCATCAACTGTGCGCCTCGGTTTCCTACTCCGACAAACCCAACCCTGATGGTGTCGTTGGCACCGAGTACATTGGCTTTGGCTAGAGTCGGCGAATTGACAGCCGACAAAGTCGCGGCAACCGTTGCCGCCGCGCTGGATTTAGCGAATTGTCGTCGATTGAGTTTTCCTGACATGGCTTTTCCTGACGTGGGATTTTCGATCACTAAGTTGAAAACGTTCATATGAGTCGTGATGGCACGTCCGATTCTACACATTACAAACCAATACTCGTAAACCATGGCTCAAATCGATCAAGCCGTAGCTCAAAACTGTCCGATCAAAACAGTGAACAGTTTGGACACCAATTTCGTATTGAACCGGTCAAACGATATTGTCCTTGCTGGGCGTTAGTGTAGTATGGTGCCGTTCCCACTTTTTTTACGTTCTTGATCGCTTAGATGCACACGATTCGCAAAACATTTTGCCTAGTCGCCGCCGCCGCAGTTCTGGCTTCCAGTTTTGCAGCGTCGGTGCATGTTCATGTCCATCCCCACAGCTCTGTCGGTGACAATTCTGAGTCAGCGACGATTTCCGTATGTTCTTGTGGGTTTGCCCATCCGAGCGATTCACCTCAGGAATCAACGCCCGAGAATTCGGCTCCAGGCGATACGCCTTGCGACCACTCGGACTGTCAGATTTGTAAGTTCATCAGTGAGTTCGGATGGCTCAATGCCGTAGAAATCGAACTCACCAATCAGGGAGTTGTGGAGATCCACCAACAGGTTTGGTGTTTCAACCTCCCTTCAGACGTTTCAGAAGTCTATCAAGGCCGCGCTCCTCCGACCGTTTAGGTTTGTAATTCTGATTCCTGACATGCTATCTGCATGTCCATCGATGAGTAACGGTGCGCTCGGCGCGTATTTACTCTCAGAGCCAGAGCATATCGCTGCACTCTTTTTACCTGCGCCTGTTATGCGCAAGTCTTGGTGCTTGGGCGATGGACTCAAAAAGCTGGCAAGGAATCTCGTTATCGTTACAGCTTAAGCACCCATTTGGGTGGAGGACACAATGAACAAAAGAAGCGCGTTTACCCTTGTCGAATTATTAGTCGTAATTGCAATTATTGGGATCCTGATCGGGATGCTACTGCCTGCGGTGCAGCAAGTCCGCGAAGCGGCCCGGCGCATCGAGTGTGCCAACAATGTCCGTCAAATTGGACTCGCATTGTTGAACTACGAAAGTGCTCACCAAGCTTTCCCTCCTGGGTGGAGAACGTCCAACACATCGGCGCCAATTGAGGAGCCCGGCTGGGGCTGGTCAGCATACGTTTTGCCGCAATTGGAAGGGCAAAACATTGCCGACCAGATTGATTTTGATATTCCGATTGAGCATTCGATTCACGAGTCGATCATTCAATCGGAAGTCTCGTTCTTCCTCTGCCCGTCCGACCCAGCTCCCTCGCTGGTTAATTTGGATGTGCATATTGAGGATGAGGACGAACACGATGACGATAACTTCTTCTTTGCCCTCGACGATGACGATCACGATCACGAAGATCTTTGGGTTGGAAGAAGCAACTACTCCGGTTGCTTTGGCTCTGAGGAGATTGATGACGATCCAGCCAACGGCAACGGAACCTTCTTCGCCAACAGTGACATCCGGTTAGCTGAGTTTACCGATGGCTTAAGCAACACAATGATCGTTGGTGAGCGTACCAATGAATTGGCAACGGTTTCCTGGGTTGGATTAGTTCCTGATGTCGGTGCGCCCGCAGCGCGAATTGTGGGTGCAGCCGATCATTCGCCCAATAGCTTGGATGGTCACTTCGAGGATTTCAGAAGTCATCATCCCGGAGGTATCAACGTAGTCCTAGGAGATGGCTCGGCTCATTTCGTTAACCAAAACATCAGCGAAATTGTGTTTCAGTCTTTAGCAACACGAGCTGGTGGTGAAATAGTTTCAATTGACGACTAGAGCTGCGCTACAGCTGAAGTTTGGGATTAGCCGCTTTGGCGATCTGAGTTAAACATGTTCAACTCTGCCGTTTCCGGCAGAGTTTTTTTACGGCTCGCTGAGAGAACCGAGCTACTTACTGCCTCGCCCAACTACAGCAGCATTATAAACACGTCTTTGATTTTCTGACCATCAAAAATTGGCATTGCAATTCCTAGTTCGAACTGCGGCGGTAATTCGTTGCCCTGACTAATCAACACAGTCGAACGCGTCTCGGCAATCTGATCGCAAATCGTTTGACACCACTTTTGCTTTTCTTCAGACCCCACTTCGCTGTGGGAATTTTGGAACCTGATCTTCGGTGACGGATGTTCTTCGGTTGGCGATTCAGAGGCACAGTGCCAAACATCCATCTCGTTGGCAAACGGTGTCGATTGATCGGAGAGCATTAACAACACCGAAGCCGGAAATCCATACTCCCGACCGATCGGCAACCCGATGCATCGTTCGATATGGGCGGGATCGCGATCAAATGATCGAATGAAATCCGGATTGGTCTGCGGTCGGTCGATGATTCTCGGTTGACCAAATTTCCACGAGTAACCCGGCAAGCCGGCACCTTTGGGGAACTTGACGAACCGACTGATAAACTCAAACGACTCCAACCCGCGATAACAAGAACCACTGATACCCAGCTCGTCACGATCGTCGCGAGTCCACAGTTCGATACCACCGTTGCCTTGGGCCAGGCCAAGCACAATAACGTCGACCAGAATGAATTCTCGGTAGATAGGAATTGCGAGCATCGCAGTAATCGGCACATCCGCCTCTTGTGCTGCGATTTGAATCTCGGCGGAGGAAAGTCCCTGCAGAATCACGGGGGATTCCTGTTGCCAAGCACTCCCAGCAATCTGTTCGCCTTTGGCGATTTCCGTTGTCGACCGTTCGATTTGACTGGGTACTCCGTCGTCAATTCGGATCGCCTTTTCGAGACGCAAACTACCTGCCTGCCCATCATCGACGACTTCGTTTGGCAGAGGTTGATACCGCCAAACTTCAATGAAGTTAATCAAGGTGACTGGCTTGGAATGACTTGGTTTGTCTGTGGTCTGCGTTATCAATTGATTAACCCTTAGATGTCGACGTTCCCTTAATTGAAACTCGGTGATGAGCTGCACTCTTGTTTAAAAACTGGCACCCGAAGCCGGCAGACTATCTGCAACCACTTTGGCTTCAACCAGTGCGGGTGGCTCTGGCTGACGAAGTTTCTCCTCAATCATTTGGTCGTGCGCTTCTTTCGAGTGTTCCTGCTTTTCAAGGAATGAAATCAAAGCGAATCGAAAGTCGTAGTAATTTGGATGGTCGAGGACGTCGGAGCGAACGCGTGGTCGCGAGAATGGGACTTCGAGAATCTGACCGACCGAGGCTTCTGGGCCATTGGTCATCATGCAGATTCGATCCGCCATATAAATCGCTTCGTCAACATCGTGTGTAATGACCATTGTCGTGATTTTTTCGCGATCGAGAATGTCGAGTATCACGTCTTGCAAGTCCATCCGAGTCAACGAATCAAGCCGACCAAACGGCTCGTCCAGCAACAGCATTTGAGGCTTCAGCGCGATCGCTCGGGCAACGCCAACGCGTTGTTGCATTCCACCAGACATTTCCCCAGGATACTTCTTCATCGAATCGCCCAACCCGACAAGATTCAGATAGTACTCGCAGATCTGCTTGCGTTCTTTTTTTGATCCATGCGGATAGACTTGCTTGACCCCCAACATTACGTTTTCGAGCGTCGTCATCCAAGGCAGCAGACAGGGTGATTGAAATACGACGGCGCGATCCGGACCAGGCCCGGAGACTTCGCGACCTTCGACCGCCAACGAACCCGATGAGATCGGATTCAGGCCAGCGACCATTGTCAGGACAGTGGATTTGCCGCAACCAGAGTGGCCAATCACCGAAACGATCTCGCCCTTGTGCAGGATCATGTTGAAGTCTTTGACGACTTCGATGTCACGGCCGAACGGATTGGGGTATGCTTTGGTTAAATTCGCGATCTCAACGTATCGCCGATCGTTACTACTCATTGCCAGCTCCTGTTGAAACGAGCTCGGTGTTCTGGTTTATGGTCGCGACGTCAGGTCGTCGTGGCAGACGCTGCGGTTGGTTGAAATCAATCGGCATCAAATCGGGAAGCGAAATTTCATTGCTGACCCTGAGCTCTTTGGCTTCTTTGTTAATCGCGATCATGTACTTTGTGACTTCGTTTCGAAGCTCGATGAACTCCGGGTTGAAGTTAAGCGTTGTTCGATCCCGCGGCCGATCCAGAGTCACGTCGAAACTACGTCCCAGCGTTGCCTTTGGTCCGGGTGTTAACGCGACAATCCGATCGGCCATCAAAACGGCTTCGTCAACATCGTTGGTGATCATGACAACAGTTCGCCGATCGACTTCCCAGATCCTGATGATTTCATCCTGAAGATTGGCTCGCGTGAGCGCGTCGAGTGCACTGAGCGGTTCATCAAGTAGCAGCACCTCAGGTTGCATGGAAAGAGTGCGAGCAAGTGAAAGCCGTTGCCGCATGCCGCCCGAAAGCTCTGAAGGCTTTTTCCATTCAGAACCCGTCACCGAAACCATGTCGATGTAGCGCTGAATGTACTCTTTTCGTTCTGCCGTGTTTTTTTGTGGAAAGACCTGTTTGACTGCCAACTCGATGTTGCCGTAGACACTCAGCCACGGAAGCAACGAGTAGTTCTGAAACAGAATTCCTCGCTCTGGACCGGGCCCGGTTACTTGCTGACCATTCATCAGAACTTCGCCACTGTCGAGCGGCTGAATACCGGCCAGCAAATTCATTAGTGTGGATTTACCGCTTCCAGAGAATCCGATGATCGCAACGAACTCATTCTTTTCGACTTGTAGATTGATATCCGCAAGAACTTCGGTTCGATTGCTCGGGCGACCGAAACCAACATTGGCTTGGACGACTTCCAAAGCATTAACGGCAGTCATGGCTTCTTCTCTAAAAAAATTCACTGGCTCGATCTCCTTGCGACCTTAAACCGTTGCTGCGCCATCATCGAATGAGACTGATCGCTGCAACACGATCATGAAACGATCCAGGAAGAATCCGATGATCCCGATGACGAAACAGGCCAAAAGAATATTGGCGAAACTGTGTGAAGAGCCGTTCTGGTATTCGTCCCACACGAACTTCCCCAGACCGTCTGACGAGGAAAGAGCCTCCGCCGCGATCAACACCATCCAGCCAACACCCAGTGAGATTCTCAGCCCGGCGAACACCAATGGCAAAGACGAAGGAATAATGATTTTTGTCAGTCGTGACCAGAGACCCAGTCGCAAAACTTTGGCGACGTTCAAGTGATCTTTTTCAACTGACGATACACCTAGCGCCGTGTTAACCAACGCCGGCCAAACCGCACACATCGCAACGGTACACGCCGAGAAGATCAACGCCGGATTGACGTTGAGTGCGCCGATCCATGGCAGCCCGTTAAGAAACACAAACAGTGGATGCGTATCCGGGTTGGGAAAAAATGCACCGACAATGATTTGAAAGATTAACAGCCAAACCACGGGCGAGACTGGCTTGAAGACTGAGATGATTGGGGTCAGGCAGGCCATCGCAATTCGATTCAGACCACACATGATTCCGACTGGAATCGCGATTGCGGCAGCCAATACGAAACCGACAAACACGGTAAAAAGGCTTCGCCAAACCTGAAACCAGATCGTGGCTGCTCGCGGATATTCCTGCTCGGAAATTTTGGAGGCTCGTTGTTCGCTTTTGACGACCGATTTCGCGGCTGCCAGAATTGCTGCTGGTGAATCTGCCGAGGACAAACTACCCAGCGCTTTTGTCGCAGACTCTTCGGCCTGAGCGACTTTTTGACTGCGATTTCCGGTACTGAGATAGTCGAGTCGTTTTTTCAAATGCTGGACTTCGTTGGCGACTTGGCTCGAGGCCAACTGTGCCGCCTTGAGCCGCTTGGGCTCTTCATCGCGAATCTTCTTGATTTTATCTTTGAGTTCCTTTTCACTATCCTTCTCGGCCAAAGTCATTTCGCTGTCGTTACGAAGATACTCAAGCAGCTTTTCCGGATCGGCTTCTTTGGCCGCAATCGCCTTCGAAATTTTGGCCGATTCCGCGGCCCGTGATTCACGGAGCTTTTTGTTCTCAGCCTTCAATTGAGCTAGGGCTTGGTTGAGTGGCTCTAGCGCTTCGCCCTGCTCCTTTTTGCACTGCGCCTCGATCTCAGCGAGCTCCGCTTTGAGCTCCTCCGATTTCTTTTCTCTCTCAGCCACCAAAGCGGTAACTGTAGCAATCGTGTCCTCTCGTTGTTCATCACTAAGCTGAAAATCAGATTCCTTTTCGTTCTCGCGTTCGTCCAAGGTATCGTTGGTGACCAGTGCATTCCAAACCTGTTTCGGTGTTGGAACCTCGCCGGACTTGGTCTTGTGACGCGGGGCGATGAAGTTCCAAAACAACATGCAGCAGCATACGAAAATGATCGGAGCAATCATGTATCGCGAAATGTCACCCAGTTGTTTCCTCGGCTCTTCTCCAAAAAACAATCTCACAACCGGGTCAAAAACTTTGAAACCCGATACGTCGATAGTTTTAAGCAGGCCGTACTTTATCTTCTCTATTGGAGTTTGATCGGACATTTTGAGTCATGTGGTGGTGTTGTGGTGAAAAGCGACTGGAGTCCAAACGGGAGAAAAGCCCCTGCTCAACCGGTCACGCTAGGTCGCGACAACGACTCAACAGGAGCTTTGCTCTCCCAAAGGTTGAGCTCTAGTCTTTGTTGCCAATCGTATGGCTGTTGAGATACTCGATCGGCTTCTTTCCGTCGTATTCGATTCCATCAATGAAGTCCTTGGTCGGTGGTCGATAGCCGTCGGTATCCCAGGGAACGTCAGACTTTGCGATCCAGCCATCTTTTAGCAGGCGGCTGGCTGCGTCTTTGTAGACATCGGGAAGATAAACTTTCTTGGCCGTTTCGTCGTACCACTCCTTGGGTTTGGCTTCTGGAATCTGGCCCCAGCGACGCATCTGCGTCAGAAACCAAACACCATCGCTGTACCATGGATAAGAGCATTGGTATTTGAAGAAGACATTGAAGTCAGGCATCTCACGCTTGTCAGATTTTTGAAAGTAAAAGAAACCTGTCATCGAGTTCTTGATGACTTCATAGTCAGCACCGACGTAGTTTGGCTTGGCTAGGATTCGACAGGCTTCTTCACGGTTGATCAGTTTGCCGGACTCATCGGTGGCATCAAGCCACTTGCCCGCGCGAATGAGGGCTTTGACAACCGCAACGTGCGTGTTCGGATTCTCGTCAGCCCAGGCTTTCGTGACGCCAAAAACTTTCTCTGGATTGTTCTTCCAGATGTCATAGTTGGTCGTAACCGGAACACCGATCGACTTGGCGACTGCCTGTTGATTCCATGGTTCGCCAACACAGTATCCAGAGATCGTTCCCGACTCTAACGCCGATGGCATTTGCGGCGGCGGTGTCACGGACAACTCCACCTCTGCATCGGTGAAACCCTTGATGTCTTCTGAGGTGTACATTCCCGGATGGATTCCCGATGTAGCAAGCCAGTATCGAATTTCATAGTTGTGAGTTGAAACAGGAAAAACCATACCCATCTGTAGTTTCTCGCCAGCATCCAGTTTCTCTTGAACAACCGGCTTGAGCGATGCAGCTGAAATCGGATGCTGCGGCGTTTCGGTATCGAGAGCTGGTTCGTTTTCAACCATTTGCTCCCAGACATCGTTGGAAACAGTGATCCCGTTTCCATTCAAGTCAAGCGTATACGCAGTGACGATGTGTGCCTTGGTTCCAAATCCGATAGTGGCTGCGATCGGTTGTCCAGAAAGCATATGGGCACCGTCGAGCTCGCCGTTGATGACGTTGTCGAGGAGCTGTTTCCAGTTGGGTTGCGCGATGACCTCGACTTGAAGGCCTTCGGTTTCGAAGAACCCTTTCTCCTTGGCGATAACGATCGGCGCGCAATCAGTGAGTTTGATGAACCCAAACTTAAGAGAGTCCTTTTCGAGATCCAGTTCGTCCTGAGCCATCAAAGGGGACGAAACAAGTGAGACTAAGAAGAGAACAAGAATGTTGAAAATCAAAGCCAACTTTGCCAATGGAGATTTTTGCTTTGATGATTTCTGTTCCGATAACTTTTGCTTTGATAACTTTTGCGTTAAGGACAACTTCTACTCCAGTATTCGGTCGATTGAGCTTTTTAAGGAAAGTACAATCCCGATGGTCAACGCACTGTCAAAGCAACATGCGTACCAATGTTGAAACATTCAAGTTTGTTTCGTTATGTCGGAGATAAGATTCCTAATCTGCGTTTAGCGGTGGTTGCTGAGCTAACTCAAAAGTCTGATTGCCTGATGAAGTGGCGAGGCTTGCGCGAACTTGATGCAGCTACTTCTTTTTTGCTTTCAGATTCTCGCAAGCAAACGATGCTGTTTGCTTAAAAAGCGAGAAGCGACTGCGAACGAAACAGGCAGAAGCGTTTCCCAGAGAGTTCTTTTGGGGGGTGAAGCGATTGAACTGCGCTGTTGCGTTAAGGGTTGTCCCAGAGGCTTAGAGAATCACTAAGGGGAACTACCGAGGCGAAGTTGGCTTCCAAATCAGGTTGTAAGGAATAACTTTCCCGATTTGAAATTGTTGGCACTCATTCTGCATTGGAATCCTCTTTAAAGTTTCTTTGCATAAGACTTCTTGAAGCTTGCACCGGAGTCATCTCCGGACCCGCACCAGCATTGCCACACACGGTTCCGTGATTCACCAGATCCAAAACACAACGAAACCTCAAACCAAATTCGATTCGACGTTAATCGATCGGTTGCTAGAAACGCAGCAACAGCTGACGGCGGTTGAAAAGTTCGCACAGCGTTACGTTTCGGTCACTTCGCCGTCACTGGAGCCGAGTTATCGCGATTTGATTCCGCTTGAAGCCCCGCTCGAAGGGGAACAGTATTCGTTCGAAATCGACTTGGATGCCTGTAGCGGTTGCAAATCGTGCGTCGCGGCGTGCCATAGTCTAAACGGGCTCGACGAAGGGGAAATCTGGCGAAACGTGGGGCTACTGACTGGCGGAACTGAGTTCAATCCAGTCGTCCAGCACGTCACTTCGGCATGTCACCACTGCGTTGAACCGGCTTGTATGCACGGTTGCCCGGTTAATGCCTACCAGAAGGATCCCGAAACAGGAATCGTTGAACACCTCGATGATCAATGCATTGGCTGCAAGTACTGCATGTTCACTTGTCCCTACGATGTTCCAAGCTACAGCAGTTCCAAAGGCATCGTGCGCAAGTGCAACATGTGCGTTGATCGGTTGCGAACCGGCGAAGCCCCCGCGTGCGTCCAAGCCTGTCCAAGCCAAGCGATCAAAATTCGCAAGGTCAACATCTCATCGCTCAAACAGGAAACAGCCGCTAACCCTACCCAACAAATCATTCCTGGTGCTCCCGATTCAAGACTGACCCATCCTACGACTCGATACCTGACCTCCCGAAGCGTTCCGGAGAACTTGTTGCCGGTTGACTATCACGTTGCCCCGACTCAACACGCGCATTGGCCATTGGTGTTCATGCTAACGTTGACGCAAATGGCGGCTGGAATTTTTGCAGTCGCAATGTTGTTGAAGCTCGGCTCGATCGATACTGGTTTGTGGGCGTGGCTCAATGTTGCCGGATTGGTCGCGCTGGTTGCGGGAATCGGACTGGCGACGCTTCACTTGGGACGACCACTAAAAGCCTATCGCGCGATGGCGAATCTGAAATCGTCTTGGCTTTCCCGTGAGATTCTCGCTTGCAACTTGTTTGCCGGTGCAGCAGTTTCGGTCGTTGCGTGGGGATTGATTGACAACGACTGGTTGGTCAATCGATTGGGCGACCAAAGTTTGCTGCTCTCGATCGCCGGCGCAATTTCGGGCGCGCTGGTCGTGTTCTGCAGCGCTCGTCTATACATCGTTACTGGGCGACCATTGTGGACTGTCACTCGCACCAATGGACTGTTCTTCCTGACCGCAACTGTGCTGGGTCTTTCCAGTAGCGCATTGCTAGTTTCACTATTTCCTGAGACATCACCAACCGCCGCAACACTCCTAGTTGTTGGTTTGATCTTAGCGACAACGATCAAGCTCGTGCTTGAAGGGACACTGTTGGGACATGGAAAGACGCCTGAATCAACTCCTTGGAAACTGGCGGCGGATTTGTTGTGGAGCAGGAAACGAACTCAAACCTTGTTGCGATTTGCTCTGGGAATCGTCGGGGGAATCATTCTTCCGATCACGATCCTTCTGACCAACTCGGGGCCTGTCGTAGTGGCGGTTGCTGCCCTGAGCCTTGCCTGTTTGTTTGTCGGTGAGTTGATCGAACGATATTTGTTCTTTGCGGTTTCAGTGGCTCGACGGATGCCGGGAGCACCAAACTGAAATGAACAAGCCGACTCAAGAAACCAGCCGGGGTTTGCAGGTCCCCAACCCTTTTGAACGACTCTTCGACGGTCCACTCACCGAGCAAATGTTGCTTTCGCCAGCCAAGTTCGGACTGGGGCTGGTGCCTGATCGACTGGCTCCCGATGCAACGACCAACATGGTTTGTGGATTCTGCAGCACCGGTTGCAGTCTCAGTGTTCACTTAAAGGATGGGCAAGCCGTCAATCTCTCGCCTTCACCTGACTATCCGGTCAACGTCGGAATGGCTTGCCCCAAAGGCTGGGAAGCGCTGGCGCCGCTTCAATCCGATGATCGCGGAACAACGCCGCTGTTGAGAAACAAATCCGGCAAGCACGCGCCCGTCGATTGGGCCACTGCAATGGAAACGTTTTGTGATCGTTTCAAAGCGATCCAATCCGAGCACGGGCCTGAATCAATTGCATTCTTGGGTACGGGCCAAATGCCGACCGAAGAATTGGCTTTCCTTGGCGCGCTGGCCAAGTTCGGAATGGGCATGCGACATGGTGACGGCAACACGCGTCAATGCATGGCGACCGCGGTAACGGCTTATAAGCAATCTTTTGGTTTCGACGCCCCGCCCTACACCTACGATGATTTCGAACAATCCGATGTGATCGTCTTTGTTGGCGCCAACCCTTGCATCGCGCACCCGATCATGTGGCAGCGAGTGATGAACAACAAAAACAACCCCGCGATTGTTGTCGTCGATCCTCGCAAAACTGAAACGGCAGTCTGCGCCAGCCATCATTTGGCGATCCAACCGAAATCTGACATGGCCCTGCTCTATGGACTGGCCAAGATTCTGATTCAAAACGATTGGATCGACCGCGAGTTCATCGACCGTAGCGTCAACGATTTCGATCAATTTGCAGAATTCGTTTCCGAGTTTGATCTCGATCACGTTGCAAGCCAAACGGGAATCTCAAGTCAAAGAATTCAAGAGATCGCCGAGCTGATCCATCAGGGAAAACGAGTTTCGTTCTGGTGGACGATGGGCGTCAACCAAAGCTATCAAGGCACTCGGACCGCCCAAGCGATCATCAATCTGGCTTTGATAACCGGCAACATTGGCCGTCCGGGCACAGGCGCCAATTCAATTACCGGACAATGCAACGCAATGGGCTCTCGCCTGTTCAGCAACACAACCAGCTTGCTGGGCGGACATGATTTCACGAAAGCCGAACATCGCGAGAAGGTAGCTGGACAACTTGGTATCGATGTTGAAACGATTCCTGACGACGCGGGTTTCAGCTACGACCAGATCATCGACGGGATCCTCGACGGGAAAATCAAAGGGCTTTGGATCATCGCAACCAACCCGGCCCATTCCTGGATCCATCAGTCCCGTTGCAAACAGATTCTCGAAAAACTCGACTTCCTCGTCGTTCAGGACATGTACCACTCAACCGAAACGGCAGTGCTGGCCGATCTCTATTTGCCGGCTGCGGGCTGGGGCGAGAAAGACGGAACGTTCATCAACAGTGAACGTCGGCTGGGAGTGTTAAAGAAAGTAGCGCGAGCGCCCGGGTCAGCTCTGAGTGATTTTGCAATCTTCGTACTCGTGGCGCACTGCTGGGGAGTCGGCGAGCAGTTTGCTCAGTGGACAGATCCCGAATCGGTTCTGCAGATATTGGCGGGGCTGACTAAAGGTCAGCCTTGCGACATTACTGGAATCACCAGCTACCAACAACTCGACGATGAAGGCGGAATCCAGTGGCCGCTGGGTGAAGGGCACGCGATCCAAAGTAACCAACGCCGTCTGTTCGAAGATGGTCGGTTCTACCATGCCGATGGAAAAGCCAAACTGATCTTCGATTCCCCCCAACCGATGCCTGAACCAGCCTGTTGCGAGTACCCGCTGGTCATGATGACCGGCCGTGGATCGGCGGCGCAGTGGCATACCCAGACCCGAACAAGTAAATCATCCGTTCTGGCTCGGCTTTATCCCAACGCGCCGTTTGTAGAAATCAACCCGACCGACGCAACCGCGTTGGGGCTTAAGCCTCAACAAGATGTCGTCGTGGAATCACGCCGTGGTCGTGCTACCGCCAACGCGATGATCACTCCCACCGTCGCCCCAGGCAACGTGTTCATGCCAATGCATTACGACGAAGTCAACCAGCTGACGCTGAGCCATTTCGATCCGTACTCCAAGCAACCGTCTTATAAGGACTGTGCCGTCAAAATTATTCCCAAGGTTTGAACTTGCAGTTGGGCGGGCTTGCCCGACATCTGCAGACAAACTCGAAACCGGGATCAGGTGACCAAACCGATGTCAAACGAAAAAGAGAACTCGAAAGAATTCAGTGAAGAGCAGAAAAACTACCTGCAAGGATTCGCGTTGGGATCTGATGTCGCGCGGACGGTTCGCGGATTGCCAGTCATCAGCAACAGCGCCGCCAGTGCAGGTGGCACCACGATCGAAGTCGGCGCCGGTGCGACTTCTTTCCATGGCCCCGACCAAATACATCACGAAGCTTTTCAAAACACCGAATCATCAGGAGGCAAACTCTGCAAAGAGGAACTAGCCAAGCGTGAAAAGAACTCACTCGACATGTGGAGTGAGATGGAACGTCGAGCCAACGCGGGTGAATTCCCAAAGGGCACCGACGTTTTCCTGATGAAAGCGCACGGCTTATTTTATGTCGCGCCAGCCCAGAATGCTTACATGTGCCGAATGCGAGTGCCCGGTGGTCACCTAAACTCGCAGCAAGTACGTGGGGTCTCTGGGTTGGCCGGCACTTTTGCAGGCGGTTACGCCGACGTGACAACGCGCGCCAATCTTCAGCTGAGGGAGATCCCAGCCGAGCATGCGATGAAAGTTCTGGTTGGGCTTCGCAACCTCGGCATCGTCAATCAAGGCGCAGGGGCCGATAACGTACGCAACGTGACTTCGGGCGCGACAAGCGGTTTTGACACTGAAGAAATCATCGAAACACTGCCGCTTGCTCAGCACTTGCATTGGTACCTGCTCAATCACCGCGAGCTGTTTGGCCTTCCCAGAAAATTCAACATCTCGTTCGATGGCGGAGGAACTATTTCTCCGTTAAGCGACACCAACGACGTGGGCTTCTTTGCAGTCGAAATTTCTGAAGACATTGCAACGCCAGAAATCCCTGCTGGAATCTGGTTTCAACTGAGGCTTGGTGGCATCACGGGTCACAAAGATTTTGCCCGTTCGACTAGTGTTCTAATACGCCCCGAAGAATGCAGCGAAGTCTCCGGAGCAATTTTGCGTGTGTTTGTCAAAAACGGTGATCGAACCGATCGCAAGAAAGCCCGTTTGAAATACCTGCTCGACGATTGGGGTTTCAACAAGTTCCTCCAAGCCGTCGAAGCTGAGCTCGACACGAAGTTCAAACGAATGCCCGACGACAAGTTGAAATTCAAAGACGTTGAGAACCGGTTCGCCCACGTTGGATTTCACCCGCAAAAGCAACCGGGCAAACAATATGTCGGTTTGGTACTGCCCGTTGGAAGAATCACCTGTGACCAACTCGATGAGATCGCCAACATTGCGGATGAATTTGGCGAGGGTTACATCCGGATGACGGTTTGGCAAAACCTGTTGATACCCGGAATCAACGACGCAGACGTCGACCAAGTCAAACAACGAATCGAATCCATGGGCCTGCATTGGAATGCCACCAGCGCCAGAGCCGGATTGGTCGCTTGCACCGGCAGCAAGGGTTGCAAGTTCGCACTCGCCGATACCAAAGGACACGCGATGATCATTGCCGGCCACCTCGAAGAAACCGTTGAGATGGATCAGCCGCTTAACATTCACGTGACCGGTTGTCACAACTCCTGTGCCCAGCATTACATCGGCGACATCGGTTTGCAGGGAGCCAGCGTTCCGATCGGTGACGATATGGTCGAAGGCTACCACATCGTTGTCGGTGGCGGTTACGGTTCGCGCGGCAACGTCGGTCGACAGTTGTTTGATTCGGTGCCGTTTGAAAAAGTCCCGGCGATCATCGAGAAGATCCTGCTCGCCTACCTTGGAAACCGAAATGACGAAACAGAATCTTTTGTTAGTTTTGCGAAACGATCAAGCGACCAACAGCTAATTGAATGGGGCGATTTCACGCCAGCGTAATTCATAACCCGACGCGTTAGTTTTGAAGTTGCACACTTACTTTTAACCGCGAAGCGGTGGCAGGATGTAGCCGTGGGTGTAACCCACGGAAAAATGGACAAATAATCGCAAAGTCGCGAAGCGACGACATGAACACTTGATGTTCATTTCCTGTCGCCGCTTCGCGGCTTAGGCGATTGTGCGGCCGATAACCCCATGCTGACGCATGGGGCTACATCCTGTCGCCACTTCGCGGCTGGCAATGTGCAACTTCATAACGCGTTAGCGAGGGAAGGTCCACGCTTACGTATCGAGGCTGTGATTTTTTCAAACATTCGTTAACAACATCAGCCGTTTGGGCGATAGCCACGGTTAACGGCAGTTCAACCGGGCTATTGCCCAAACGGCTAATAAAATCACAACCTAATCGGGTTACCAATAGTTGTCATAGAAACATTGAGTTTGAGTAGAGACGAAAAAAGAAGAGAAGGAACATGAACAAAATACAGGATCCCCAAAAACTACTTTCGGCAATTTCAATCATCCCAGATTCGGCGCCCTTCTCGACCGAACAGAAAGCATGGCTCAACGGCTTCTTTGCCGGGATGACTGGGCTCGAAGAAATCTACGGCGCTCCGACCGGCGCTGGCGAGAGTTCGGCAACTCCTGCCGTTGCGGTTGAGGAAGAAGAGGACTTTCCTTGGCACGACGACAGCATGGAAATCGAAGAGCGAATGGAGCTTGCCAAAGACCGCCCCTACAAACGCCAATTGATGTCGGCGATGGCTCAACTAGACTGCGGTTCGTGTGGCTATCTATGCCAAAGTTACAGCGAAGCGATCGCGTCGGGCGAAGAAACAAATCTGACGCTTTGCTCGCCTGGCGGAAAGGAAACCGCTCGCGCGATCAAGAAGCTTGTCAAACTAAACACCGAATCAGGCACAGCGAATTCAGAAAAAGACAGCGCCAAACGTGACACTGACGCACCATCGGGTTGGTCACGGAAGAATCCTTTTCCGGCCAAGCTGATCAGCAATCAAAAACTGACCGGCGAAGGTTCGGCCAAAGACGTTCGTCATGTCGAAATTGATCTTTCAGGCAGCAAACTCGATTACAACGTTGGTGATGCACTGGGTGTCTATCCGACCAACTGTTCTGATTTGATCGGCGACGTCCTGCTGGCCAGTCAAGTCAGCCAAGGCGACGATCCGGCAGAGTTGGACACCAAAGACCTAACCGCCGCGACTGAGGAACTGGTCGAGTGGTTTGTCGAAAACCTTCTGGATGAAGATGAAAAATCGCTGGCGCAGAAAATCCTGGCCGATGATGACTTGCTCGACGACCACGACGTCTTGGATCTGTTGCTCAAGTTCAACACGCTCAAGATTCCCTATACCGATCTGCTGCAATGCTTGCCCGAACTCAACCCACGGCTTTATTCGATCGCCAGTTCGTTGAAAAAACATCCCGGCCAAGTTCACTTGACCGTTGGCAAAGTCAGCTACGAAAAGAATGGCCGAACCAGAAAAGGCGTCGCATCAACGATGCTTGCCGATCGAGTCGATGCGGGCAGCGAACTGAAAGTCTTCATTCAACCCTCACACGGATTCACGGTTCCCGCCGACTCTAACGCTCCCATGATCATGGTGGGACCGGGAACCGGAATCGCACCGTTCGTTTCGTTTTTGCAAGAACGCGAATTGACTCAATCACAAGGTGACAACTGGTTGTTCTTTGGCGATCAGAAATCGGAAACTGATTTTCTGTACAAGGACACGCTGCAGGGCTACGTGGACCGGGGAATATTGAAGCGGCTTGACACCGCTTTTTCTCGCGACCAGGCTCACAAAATCTACGTACAGGATCGAATGCGAGAAAACGGAGCTGAGATTTTCAAATGGCTACAGGCCGGAGGTCATTTCTTTGTCTGCGGGGACGCCAGTCGAATGGCAAAAGACGTTGACAATGCGCTCCACGAGATCGTTGCCCAACATGGAAACATGTCTGGCGAACAAGCCACCGCGTACGTCAAAAAACTGGCGAGCGAGTCTCGATATGAGCGCGATGTCTATTGAACAGACCCTGCGCCTCTTTGCTTACGCTGCCATCTACCATTGCAGACGCTTTGGCATCCAACGAAATTGCCATGTAGCAACAGTCCCGGTTCTCGATGAAAACCGGGGCTATCGCTCGGGCATCTCAACATTCAACCCAGCGTCAACTTTGACAGAACACGAGGTTAAAAATTCGTCTGCCACTGCAGGTAGAAGAAGTCCGCGTCTTCTCCGCCAATGATCTTGTCGCCGGCCCACAAGTGAGAATAGCCAGCAAGGATACTTGTGCGAGCCGTCGCCTTGAAGTTTGCGATAAAGTCCAACTCGTTTCCAAAATTGGTGACCGTTGGATCCTGAGCCGGTGTTCCCCCGATCGAGCGCACAACGTCATTCCTCTCAGCCGCGTTAAAGTTGTGATACCAAAGCAACAGTGACAAACGCTTTGTCGGGTTCAAAGACATCTGAATGTTAGGTGATTTGATGTTGGATCGCTGAACCGCGTCAATGAATCCGAGGTACTTGTGTGCCAACGGATAAAGCTGATCGAAAGCTTGTGTATCTCCGTCGAGGCTGTTGCCCGAAGCATAATCGTAGAAGAACCAGACCTTGGGCTTCCACGCTCGGTCGGCAAACGAACGACCAAGTCCTGCTGTCCACATGTAGGCATTGATGTCTCCACCAGCGTCAAAGCTGCCGTTCTGAACCGCACCTTCAAAATCCCACAGCCAATTGCTCTTGGCGCCTGAAATTCGCGAACCATAGGTGTTGCGAGTGGAGCCAATGTTAGTGGTTCGCAATGCATACAAGTCCCACGTCGAATTCGGAAGCCCTGTGAAAGACGAGTAGAATCCGTAAAGTTCGCGGTTCGGATCGCTGTTGTCGAAATCGTCAAAGCTCACCGGAACAAGTTGCGAGTAGAACCAGTCGACTTTGAAGTTCTCGAAGTTCTGCATCAAACGAACTCCATCAAATGTTCGCCGTGTGTTGGCCCAGTCAAGCGGCGAGATCAAACGCTGTGCTCCCAATAGAAGCTCTTGTCGTCCAACGCGAACCGTTGAGTTATCGGTGACGTTGACGTCAAGGAACAAGTTCAAAAGGTCGCCGTAGTTGCGGTCGATGCCTCGAGGAACGTACTCTTCATTAGCGGTTAGTACGTCGGCGAAAATTCCTTCCGCGTAGAATCTCAATCGCTTGTTAACTTTGGCGTCAGCATAGAGACGCAAACGAGCAAGCAGGAAATCGTTCTGCGTATCTTGAAAACGAGTCGCTCCAGCTTGCTGACCCATGCCACGTTCAGAATGATATCGAAATCGCAACTGACCACCGATGTCAACGTTGCCGCGAGGACCAATGCCTTTGAACGAATCACCAAGGGCACGGCCATTGTAGGACGGATCGTCGAGGTAACTGAAATCGTTCAGATAGAACAAAGGCTTGTGACTTCCAGCAGCAGGGTTTTTCTTGGGAGCCGCCGGCTTGGCTGGCTTGGCCGCTGCTGGTTGGTAAGCCTGATAGTTGTAGTTTTGAAGCTGCGGCTGATACACCTCTTGATAGGGCTGAGCCTGGTAACCATAAGAGTCGCCCAGCACTTGCGGATCGACAACAGATTGAGCCGGAGTGACTAACGAATCACCCATAACGGCGTTGGCAGAAGCAGGAACTTGATCTGATAACGTGACCGTAGCGGGGTAGTCTTGTGCACGGGAAACACCTGCGATCGGCGCAACGACAACCAGCAAAGCCGTTACAGCCAAGCCAATTGATTTTTGTCCTGATGCCCTGAGAATTGGCATCCACTTTAGTGAGATCATCCTTTATCACCACCTTGAGAAAGAAGAAAGAAACATTTTGCAAAGAGCCACCGTTCAGCAAGTTTTGCTGGGTGACTTACGAATTGGTGGTCATTAATTGGCATCGAAACAAAAGCGGTTGCAGCGGAGACTTTCTAGTACTATCCGCAAACTCTCTTGAATCCTTCCGATAGGCGAATCGCACTTTCCCTGCTAACTGGTTCAATCCCAACCCCACAACCAAAGGGGTTATTTGATTTTTGAAAGCCGTTCTTGGCGGTGGTAGTCAGAACGATTTTGTTTCTATTCTTCTTAACGCGAATACACCCACGCTAAATGGAGGTCAAAGGCGCGCAAAGTGATTCAAAGTTGAACCACTCGAATGTTCAGCGATCACCACTGATCGCCGCCGGCAACAATAAACATCTCGCTGACATCAAATTTGTTGCTTGCATTGATTTAGTGAAAGCAATCCGTCAGGGTGCCAGTTGGTAGCACTTTTCCAACCGTGAAATGAATTTCTTGGCTCGGCTCGAAGAGGTTGTGATTTTATTAG
>CALJOA010000025.1 GCA_937981585.1 uncultured Pirellulaceae bacterium
TCAATGGTTGGAACAAAAAAACTTCTGGGCTTAATTGCTCAAGCTCAACGCTTGTTTTAGGATGCGAGTTCGACGCCAGCATTTTAGTTGCTAAATTTGGTTTGAAAGTCCACCCAACTATTTTTTGAATGAAACTTGTGAGCTCACCTTTTACTGACGCCGAACTTGAAGCTTACCTTGACGAGTCGCTAGATTCCACACGGGCGACCGAAATCGAGGAAGCGATCAAGGGCGACGAGAATTTGCTCCAGCGTTTGTCGGTCATCAACAGCCGCCGAGACGCCGGCGTTCATACGCTTGGGGAGATTTGGCGCCGAAACCAGATTGGGGTTCCGACAGCCGAAGTGATGGGCAACTATTTGCTGGGCGTGCTAGAAGATGAACAAGCTGACTATATCAAGTTCCGAATGGAGGAGCTGAAATGCCCGTTCACGGTCGCGCTGTACGACGACTTGTTGGCTCGGAAAAATGAAAGCGCTGAATTGTCGGCTTCTCGTCGCGAAAAGTTCTACAAAACCAGTGCTGGTTTTTTGAAGAAGCTGGACGATTAGTTGGGCCCTGCGCCAGCCATTGTTCTTCTCTGCACCAGTTAGTAGCACGCGCTCTCGCGGCCGTGAAGTAACTGGTCACGTCTCGGGGAGCCAAGCTACTTTGTTGACAACTTAGAACCTAAGCCGTGACTTTGGCGCCGATCCCGTAGTTGGCCAACGTTTTGCGAAGTGCCTCCAGCTCCGCATCATCGAGTTGATACATCGGTAGTCGAAGATCACCTGAATCGCGCCCTATCTCGGCCATAGCGGCTTTGAGTGGAACGGGATTGCTGGCGATGCCAAGCATGTCACGGCACAAGGGAAACAATTTGCGGTGCCAAGTTTGAGCGCCCGCGATGTCGCCACTGCGGAATGCGTCAACCATTGCAATCATGTCCTGGGGCACAATGTTGCCAACGACAGACACAACGCCTTCCCCCCCTATCGCGAGCAAAGGCAACGTTAGGCTGTCATCGCCACTGAGGACAGTGAGATCGGTCAAGTCGAGAACTTGCGAAGCCTGATCAAGCGAACCAGTTGCTTCTTTAACCATCGTCACGTTGTCGAACTCGCCAATGCGGGCAATCGTTTCGGGTTCGATATTTTTACCAGTACGTCCCGGGATGTTGTAAACGCAAATCGGAATATCGACTGCTTCGGAAACCGCTTGGTAATGTCGGAAGAATCCTTCTTGGGTCGGCTTGTTGTAATAAGGCGCTACTTGCAGGGTTGCGTCGGCGCCTTCTCTGGCCGCCCATTGCGTCAGACTAATTGCTTCGTCGGTGCTGTTGGACCCAGTTCCCGCCATGACCTTAACTCGGCCCGCTGCAATCTGAATGGTCTCGGAAATGACCCGCTCATGCTCGGGATGTGAAAGCGTCGGAGATTCACCAGTCGTTCCACAGGGTACCAGACAATTCGTCCCATTCTCGATCTGAAACTCGATCTGTTCTTTGAACCGGTCCATGTCCAGTTTGCCATTCTTAAATGGCGTAACTAGCGCGACAGACAGACCGGCGAAATCAGAACCCTTACGAGATACTTCGGACATTTGGAACTCCGTGACAAAGAAATCGTTGCGCTTGAAATTGAACCATCGAAACTTGCGCAGCTCAAATCATACGTGGTACTGAGCCTATTTTCTAGGCGCGAAAAAGTGGAATTGAAAGTAAAGACTAAAAGGTGTTGAGAAGGTTGATTCCAAGCTCAATGGTTCGTGCATGGAGGGAGTTGAAAAACTGTAGGGCTTGCGCCCAATGGCCCTTGCTTTGTAGCGGTGGAGCGCAAGCTCTCCGGTTTTATTCAAGCGGAACTCTGAGAAACCGGAGGGCTCGCGCCCAAACGCTACAATTTTGCAGGCGAAGTAAGGGCCATTGAGCGTGCGCCCGACGTCGCCCAATTAAGATTTGATCCGCTTGATCAAAACCGATGCCTACCGGCGCTGGCCGCTATTGGCTTCCAACCAAGCTACACAGTTGTTTCATTTCTCTTACTGCCTGTTGAAATCCGACGAAGATCGAACGGGCAACAATGCTGTGGCCAATGTTAAGCTCTTCCATTCCGGCAATTTTGACGACTGGCAGAACGTTGGTGTAGGTCAACCCGTGCCCGGCATGGACAGCCAAACCCTTGGATTTGGCCAGTCGGGTTCCTTCAGTTAGCAGCACCAACTGCTTCTCCTGCTCGGCTCCCGAAGTGTTGGCGTAAGTTCCGGTGTGAAGCTCGACTGCACCGACACCAAGTTCCTTGGAAAGCGAAATTTGCTCTGGATGAGCGTCGATGAAAAGCGAGACAAAGATTCCAGCGTCGGCAAGCCGTTTGATTGAATCTTCGACTTTGGAGCGATGCTTCACTACATCGAGACCGCCTTCGGTGGTGACCTCTTCCCGGTTCTCGGGAACAAGACAGACTTGGTGCGGCTTCAACTCGCACGCGATCTTCAGCATTTCTTCTTCACAAGCACACTCTAGATTCAATCGAACGTTCACCGTTTCTTTTAAGACATGAATGTCGCGATCCTGAATGTGGCGTCGGTCTTGGCGAAGATGAACCGTGATCTGATCGGCGCCACCAAGCTCAGCCATCGCCGCAGCCCACACCGGATCCGGCTCGGTCGTCCGACGGGCTTGTCGGACTGTTGCGACGTGGTCAATGTTGACTCCAAGTGTTGGCATCGTTTTTTTCCAATTGAATTGCTTAAACCGAATCTGTCTCGATGAACTTCGCACCATGATTGTCAGCCTTGGTGATTTCAATAGCAACACCGTCGCAATGTTGATCTAGATGCTCAGACAACCTGGCAGCCGTTTCTTCGTTTTCAGTAACGGCAAAAACACAAGGCCCCCATGAGCTTTGCCCGACGGCTTTGACTCCAAAACTACGACAACGAGCAACTAAACCAGCGACCGCTTTGTTTTGATAGGGGCCGCCTTGAATCGAATCGAACATCATTCCACTTCGCCGCCCAAACTCAAAAACAGATTCTCCAAACTGATTGTAGTCGCGTTGTGCCAAGCCGGGAATGATCTGGTTCTTGACCAGTTCGACCATTTCTCCACGCTGCTGCTGCGTCGTCGGAGGCAGATTCCTGAACGCTTCGATTTCCTGTTGGCCCGAAACGCTGGCCAAGCAATCGGCCTTTTGACGGACCAAAACAATGGTCCAAGGTTCAGGGAATTCGGCTTGGAAATCTAGCGGAGCCAAGATTTCATTCTCCAGCTTGCCTCGGTCCACCAGAAATCCACCGCGACAGAATCCGTGAGTTCCAATTGCGGAGCGTTTCCCACGGTTGAGAGTTGAAGCGAAATCCTCAGGCGATTGAGAGGGGAGTTGAAGAAGTTTGCCAGCCACTGCCGCAGCTGAGAGTGCCAGTTGGGTTCCGCTTCCAAATCCGCAGTGGCGTGGGGCAACCGTTTTAACCTCCAAGCTGACGGGGAGGTCGTCGACCGATTCGATTGAAAGTTCTTTCTTTAGCTGGAGAGCCAGATTATCGAACCAAACCGAAATTGCATCACGGCAGGCGTCGGCTTCAGGACCGCTAACGGACAATTGCTTACTTTTTCGAGCGGTGATAATCGTCCGTGGTTGATTGATCATCAATCCGATCCCGCCAAACTTTCGTTCAACAAGATCGCCGACTGAAAAAAGCCCAAAATGCAAACGCGCTGGAGTCGAGATGGTTACGTGGTCAGTTGCCATCGTTGGTTTCCTGATTCGAACCGGTCGATGACTGGTTGGTTTGGCTTCCGCGATTGACAAACTCATTCAGCATTGCGATGGCTGCGTGCTCTTCTGGTCCGCCGGTTTTCTCAACGATCGTGTTGAGCCGGAAGAACTGGTCTGTAATTTCTGAAGCCGGGAGGAAATCCAAACGAGTTGCCAGAATTGCGGCTTCGAGGACGGCATGCTTGGCTCGATTGAAGCCAACAAAGTCCCGGTGGCGGTGAGATTTCACGGATTTGCAATTCAGGTTCATCCGTGGTCCGGTTTCATCGATGAACTCGACAACAAACTCGTAGCTACGGCAAGCACCAACGATGATGTTGCCCACGATCTCTTGGGCAGCTCTAGTTTCGGGAAACGGATCGAGCGATCCTATTGCCGCGCGAGCAAACATCGCCGCGTCGTCAGTGATGTGAAGGACCCCGGACTTGGTACGTTTCAAATTGGCGAACGTTCGAGATGTGTCGAATGGTCGGAGTTCAAACGACTCGATCGTTTGGAGGGACGTGCCAGACGCGACGTCGATCGTTGGTCCCATCGGTGAAGCGTTTGGGGAACCATCCTGGTTGATTGTCGTCACGATTGTTTCGAGAATCATGGGGTTTCCTCTGGCAGCAATCGTTGTGACAACCGCTCCGATAGTTGCCGAGTCTGCGGCACGTCATGAGCGTTGCCCCAACTCCCTTTGGGTTGGGCATTCAAAAAGTCGGGATTGGGGATTTCAATCTTTGCCAGTTTCAAAAAGTTAATCAGCAGTTGATAGCCGCACTGAGTCAGAATCGATTCGGGATGAAACTGCAGCCCAACCAGCGGCCATTGCTTATGCTCTACCGCCATGATGATCTGATCGTCGGTGGTTGCCGTTACAGAAAACTCATTTGGTAGATCTGATTTCTGAGCGACCAACGAGTGATATCGACCTGCAAAGAATGGCGATTTGATTTCGCGAAACATCTCCGAGCCAGTGTGGTGGACTTCGCTTTGTCGGCCGTGGACCGGCTGGTAGGCTTGGACGATCGAACCACCGAGCGCCTCAATCATGGCTTGGTGGCCAAGGCAGATTCCCAGGATCGGAATCGAACGGCCGAACTGGCGAACAACGTCGATCGAACATCCGGCTTGGTCGGGCGCGCACGGACCTGGCGAGATGACGATGGCATCGGGAGCCAGTTTCGCAATCGCTTCAATCGTGATCGCGTCATTTCGCTTGACTACGGTTTCACAGCCCAACTGCCGGAAGTATCTGGCAAGGTTATGAACGAAGCTGTCATAGTTATCAATTACGAGAATCATTTATTTTTCGTCGCCGTCTTTCATCGTCACCGCTCGCAGCATCCCGGAGGCTTTGGTCCACGTCTCCTCGTACTCGCGAGCCGGGTTGGACTGGGTTACGATCCCGCCGCCAACCGGAATCTGCCACCAGCCACCAGCGGCAGTGATCGTCCGGATCAAAATGTTGAGGTCGGCATTGCCGTCGAAACCAAGATAACCCAACGCACCGCAATACGCACCACGGGCAGTCGGTTCGAGTTCGGCGATGATCTCCATTGCGCGGACTTTTGGCGCCCCAGTGATCGAGCCACCAGGGAAAACCGATTTCAAGAGGTCGATCAAGTCGTGTTCTGGTTTAAGCCGACCTTGGACGGCGGAAACAAGATGAAAGACGCTTTGATACTCTTCAAGTTCGCAGTGTTGTGTGACTATGATTGAATCGTCTAGGCAGACTTTGGAAAGATCGTTTCGCATCAAGTCCACGATCATTGTGTTCTCGGCTCGATCCTTCTCACTGGCCAGCAGTTCTTCTTTGGCGGCGATATCGACCATCGGGCGACCAGTCCGTCTCCGAGTTCCTTTGATCGGTCGAGTTTCAACCAAGCCATCTCGAACCGAGAACAGACGCTCCGGAGAAGCGCTGACAATCTGAGCTGCGGTTTCGCCGAATCCTGATTCGTCCACCAATCCACTAAGATCAAAATATCCGCCAAAGGGCGCGGGGTTGCATTTGGTCAGCCGATGATGAAGCTCCAGTGAGCTGCAGTTGGCCGGGAACAACAATCGCTGAGCAAGGTTGATTTGAAATACGTCGCCTGCGTTGATGTAGTCGATAGATTTTTGAACCGAGTCGACATAGTCTTTGGGGGAGAAATTGCTTTTTAAATCTTTGGGACCGTCAACCTCGTACGTCGGAGCGAGATCCGATTCGGCGATGGGCTCGACCGGATCGTGCTTAGTTGGCAAGGCACCGATTTCCAGCAAGCATTGAATGAACCGGGCTCGCGTTTGGGCTTGGGTTCTTCTGGCTTCTGGTTCCTCTGCCGGAAAGCCCTGTGAGATGATCCAGGACTTGTCGAGTTGATGGTCCCAAGCCACAACGACGTCGTAGGCTCCGACCGCAATCGCGGGGAGCTGAAACTCGTCGTGCTCTACGGCGTTGACTCGTTCGATCGAGCGGTTGAGGTCATAGCTGAACAGGCCCGCCAAACCGCCTTGCATCGGTGGTAAGTCCGCAACTGTTTGAGTCTGAAATTTTTGTAGCAGCGATTTCAATCGCGTGAATATCTTTTCCGATCCGACCGGTTCAACGATGGTTTCAATCGGATCGGCCATCAAAAAAGAGTATCTGCCCAGCGGCTGGGATTCTGGCGTGTCCCCGGTTTGGGAAATTTTCATGGCGCTTTGGAGCAATAGGCAACCCGGCAGATGAGCCAGGCGGCTGGCCGCAGATTCAACTGATAGCGCAGGGGGCAACTCAATGACGGTTGGTGCGAATTGAGTAACACCGATCGAGGGGGCGTTTGATGGGTCGGTTTTGGTCACGTTTTCTCTATAGGGCACGAGTTTGAAAGGCGGTTTGTCGTTTAGTCACTCCCGCGTAGACGGCAGTCCATTGTGGCGTTAGGAGACTGGGTTCCCGACTGAGCGGCAATGGCAGACTGGGTGATTCCGATTGGAGCAACCGAACAGTTCCGATGCCGCAAACGCCCAATCGTTGCATGTCACGGCTCACTCTTCTTTCTTCCCCGCTTTAACCGATGGCGATCCGTTTCAGGATTTGTCAAAAATCCCCAGTCGAGCGCTTCGTCTTGAGTGTACTGCTTTCCCAGCTGCAACGCAGTAAGTGCTTTACACATTTCGTAACCGAGATAAAACGCATGAGACGCATCCACGTTTTTGGGTGCCGTCTCCATCAGCTGGTCAAAGGCATTGAAGGGGTCGGGATCGTGAAAGTGATGGCCGCTTCCCAACAAATGGACCTCGCCGTCTTCGGCCACAATTCTGTAATTGTTGTCTTTGATCTGTGCAGCCAATTGTTCAATTTGCTCAGTACCAAACTCCAGCAGTTTGGGATCACGAAGGATGACCAACTCGTTACTCAGATGTTTCGGAGGTACTTTCTGCGTTACGGCATAGTAAACCAGCCGTCTGGCAATGTCGCATTCCTTGACACTGGTTCTGGCCCAGTTAATCACTTGAGTCGTCAACACACTACGGATGCCCAGTTCCTGGCAGATCGCCAGCAGGATCAGATTGACACCAGCCGAATCGACGTCAGTTAGTTCACTGATGTTGCCGATCCCCATCATCATTTCGGCTTCGGGCCAACGCTTTCTCGATTCGATGTAACGCGAAAGGCTATTAGCGAAACCCATTCCAATCGGTTCGAGAATTGGATCGATTCGAAGAGAGACGTTATTGGAAGCCAGCAATTCGATCGTTGATTCCATCGAATTGATGTCTCGAATGTCGTCAGGAATCACGACGACTTCGCATCCCCAATCGAGAGCCGAGTCCCGATTGGAGCTATTGACTGACAATACCAGTTCGGCGCCGGCGTTGACTGCTGGTGCGATTTCGTCAGGATTGAGACTATCGATCGAAACACGCAGTCCAATGTCTTTGAGGGCTTTGACGCAGTCGCCGACGCCCGACCAGTTTGAATTGGGTTCGCAACCGACATCGATTAGCGTGGCTCCATCGGCGGAGAGCTTTTTTCCTGCAGCGATAATCTCGGCCAACGAGAAACGCGGCGCGTGATTGATCTCCGCGATAATGTCGATGTCCCACGCACCGTAGTCCGAACGATCAGGTGTCTGGCCGAAATACTCCGGCAGCCGGCGAAGATCTTTTGGGCCGCGTTCGACTGGAACCGAAGTCGTTTCCGTGATCGGTGTTAGATCGCCCAGACAATAACCGGGCAAGACGATCCGAGTCGTTCCGGCGGGAATTTCCAAACGTGGTGCTACCCATTTAGGTGTCAACAGCGCTGCCACGGTGATCGGAAGGACTTGAATGGAAAACTCAAATTCAGCTGCCTGTGCGACGCTTGGCAAGATCTGTCGCAGTGCTGATTCGGCAAGGCGTCCGGTAACAAAATGAAATTTTTCTTTCGACATCTGTTACCAATGACAACATAAAAGCTTGTTCGAAGATAGCTGTTGTTCTATTTTTAATAGAAGTGTTCGAGATTTTATAGGTCCAGCCTTTGATGATGGTCGAATCTTGCCATACGGTACCTTCCCGAAATCCGTTCATGAAAGCCTGTCATGAAAGCTCTTAGATACGCGAAACGATTGGTCGGATTTGATTCCACCAGTTGCGTTTCCAACAGTTTGATCAGCAAGTATTTGGAATTGAAGCTGACCAAGCACGGTTTCGTTGTTGAGAAGATTGAGTACTGGGACCACAAGAAAGTCAGAAAGACCAATCTCGTTGCCAAGAAAGGCGGCGGTCAGGGCGGGTTGGCTTATTGTAGCCACTCCGATGTCGTACCTGCCAAGAAGTGGTTCACCAAAAAGTTTGGCGCGTTTGAACCCGCCATCGCGCGGGAGCGGCTTTATGGACGTGGAAGCTGCGACATGAAGGGCTCGATTGCGTGCATGTTAACCGCTGCGCAGCAATTCGCCTGGGATGAATTGAAGCAGCCCATCTACTTCATCGTCACGGCAGACGAAGAGGTCGGGTTCCATGGTGCCAAGTGCGTTGTCGAAGAAAGCAAGCTCTACCGGGAAATGGTTGCCACGGGTACCAAGGCGATCATTGGCGAGCCGACTTCGTTGGAAGTCGTTCACGCTCACAAAGGCTCGATCGACATCGTGGCCACCGCGCGCGGCAAAGCCGGTCATTCAGGTGGCCGAAAAGGTAGCAACGCAAATTTGAAGATGATTCCGTTTCTGGCCGATATCAAAGCGATCTACGACGAAACCGAAACAGAAAAGAAGTGGCACAACGACAGCTTCGATCCTCCGACGCTAAGCTGGAATATTTCTGTCAAAGACGACGCGCCGGCGCTCAACGTTACCGCTGGCAAGAGTGTTTGCCAGATGTACGTTCGTCCGATGCCGGGAATCGATGCCGAGCCGTTGCTCAATCGAGTTCGTGAGTCGGCTCAAAAGAATGATCTTGAGCTGGAAATCAATCCCTACGGCAACGGATTTTTTGTCGATCCGGGCAGTGATTTTGTTCAGGAGTCGTTGAGACTGGCTCATCGGCCAAAATCAAAAACGGTCTCCTACGGAACCGACGGTACGATGTTTACTGAAATTGAGAACAAGATCGTATTTGGGCCAGGAAGCATCGACCAGGCCCACACGGTCAACGAGTGGATCGCGCTGGAGCAGCTTGAAAAAGGAACCGAAATGTATGTCAAAATGATCCGTCACTGGTGTTGCCAGTAAAAACTGGTTCAAGCCTGCCTGTTTTGCCGATGCTAAATAGAGTCGGCTCATTCTTTTCTGCTCGATAGGTAGCACAACGCAAATCGAAATTTTCCTCCCATGGCAAATCCTGAGTTCAAAATTGTCCCTGCCTCTCACGACGATTTCGTGGATGTTCGTGACTTCCTGGCACCGTTTATGGACGGGGTTCATTTGCTTCCACGAACTTCGGTTGAGCTGGAACTGTTGCTAAAGCATTCGTTCAAAGCGGTCGAGCTGAAGGAAGATGGAGGGCCCGGACGGATCGTCGGTTTTTGCGCGTTGGAGATCTACTCCAAGAAACTGGCGGAGCTTCAGTGTCTGGCTGTCGATGAAGCGTTTCGTCGAAGAGGCGTCGGGTCTGGACTGGTGCAAGCCTGTGTTGCCAAGGCACGTGAAGAGAAAGTCAAGGAGATGATGGCGATATCGTCGTCCGACGAAATGTTCAAAGCCTGCGGGTTTGACTATTCGCTGCCCAACCAAAAACGAGCTCTGTTTATCGAGCCATAGTTGTCGCCACCGTCATTAAGGGTTGGCAACTGCCTTGGGCAAACTTTAGATTCGAAGATAGTAGCTTGAAGATAGTAGCTCGGCTCTCCGAGCCGAGACCATTCACTTCACGGCTCGGAGAGCCGTGCTACTATGAAGCCACGCTTCGAAAACTTATGTCTAACGAGCGCTTGACGGGATTTGAAATGCGTTCTATCTAAAGCATATCTCTGATCAAAAAATAGCCTAGCGAAAAGATCCCGGCATCGACAATCATGTGACTGATCCATGGAGCTTGCAAGCGGCCGGTGCGATGGTATTGCCAAGCCCAAAACATTCCGCCGGCGGCGATGCACAAGGACAAAAGATAAGTCAACGGTGAAGCCCAGCCGAAAAAGAAAGCGAGCAGGATAACGTGGTGAGCCATGAATCCAAGGCTTGAAAGAATATTCGCCGCTAACGTCGATGTGAACTTCTTGAGGTAGTCAAACACAAACCACCGCCAGTAATACTCTTCAAGAAATGAGTGGCCAAGCGTATAGAAAAGGCCCAAGCCTGCGTACTTCCAAATCGAATCGACGCCCAGGCCGGAAACTTTCTCTCTGACCATTTCAGTAAGTCCGGCCGCAACTTCCGACGGTTGTATCAGCAGGAAATAGACGACGAACATGGTTGCCACGACTAGCAAACCAAAACCGATGCCCAGCAGGATTTGTTTGGGATCGCTCTGGCTCGAACGATTGAGTTTGTGACGGTACCATATCCAGACCCAAATCACGGGGAAACCGAACTGTATTGCTTTGCCAATCCCGTAGGCGATCTGTTGAAATGATGAGCCAGAATCCTTGAGCCATTGAAAGTAAACAAGGGTCACGATCGTCGGAATCAACATCGCGAACACAACAGCGATCCAATCGGAACTTGTAGCGGGCGGTTGGTCGAGTCGATTCTCAATACTTGGTTGGTCTTGATTCATTTATGGTCAACTTGGCAAGTAGTACAGGGCACGCGTCGAAAGGTAATTCAGGAGATCGGGCACTTTTTCCCATGGAAGCATGCCGTCTTGTGAGTGCAGGGAGTTTCGATCCGTCGAACAAATCAATTGGTTTCGGACAGGATAAACATGATGGGCATGATCCGGCAACATCTTGTTGAGCATGTAAATCCTGTCACAGCTTTCCTTTCGATTCTGTAAAACTCGAGTCGTGCAAGAGTCAGACGGAATCGTCGACGGGCAAGAGTCGGCAAGTCGATGGCTAATGGGTAAAGAGTGGGGCGTAAAGCGCGGATCATAAAGCGCGGATCATAAAGCGCGGTTTGTGAAAGATGAGGGTGGCTGGGGTCGAACGTAGTGAGCCCCCAGTTTATTGAGTGCCCGAATCTACATTTGCTCAGTTGAGTAGCTAACTCGGAGTGTTGATGATTTTTTCGATCGCTTGAGCCGCTTGAACGATCACTGATTCAGGCTGCAATAAAATCGGATGGGATAGAAGAACGGTTTGCTGCGCCGCAATTTGACTTTGCACCAACGTCCCAACTTTTCGACATCGACGAGGCGATCGACGCAGGAACCCGCGGAACCCTTCACCGACTTGTAAGCCTTCTGCGTTGAGTGCTGCGATAAAGTCGACTCGAGGCCAGCCCCTGGGCCGATCACGTAGCAGCCAAGGCAGTTTGTAGAACGCGGTTGTCAGTTCCCGATCTTCGGTTGTACATGATTCCAACTGAGTCAGGCAGCTCAGCGAATCAAATTCAACAGTGTTTCGGATCAGATTCTGAGCATTTCGGTTTCTCGTTTCGTTCATTGTCCCAAGCGTCGCCAACTGCGGCGTCAGAACGGCGGCTTGCAATTGCGAAAGCGGAAATGATTCGTTTCCGCGTTGTGCGTAGATCTTTGCCCGCTGATGAATGTCAGCCGAATTGGTGAGGACTGCCCCACCCCGCCCTGCCGAAAGCAATTTGCTTCCGCCGAAACTGAGCGCTGCAACGTCGCCAAGTGAACCTAGCGGAGTCCCGCGCAGCGTTGCTCCAGGGACTTGGCAAGCGTCTTCAACGATGGAGATTTTCTTTTCCGTCTTAGCGTTGTGTCGGTCGATGATCTGGCGGATTGAATGGATGTCGGCGATTTGGCCGTGCAGGTGAGAAACGATAATCGCCGAAGTCTGATCGCTAAGCGCTTCTTCAACGCCGTTTGCGTCGATCACCCAGCCGTCTTTGACGACGTCGATCAAGACCGGCCTGGCACCGATCGATTCGATTGCACGAAAGTTACCGGGAAAATCGTACCCGGCAAGAATGACTTCGTCGTCGGCTTGCACGCCAGCGCCGCGCAGTGCCAGTTCAACCGCAATCGTCCCGCTGCAGCACAACGAGACTTGCTGGGTTTGAAATTCACGTTGTAGTGTTGCCGTCAGTTGATCCGTCCAGCGGCCTTCGTATTGCCCCCACGATCCGTCTGCGATGGCTTGATCGACATTCGCCTTGATCTCCTGACTGGCGATTGGCCAGTTGAGCGGTAGGTCAAGCGAACCGACGTCAATCGCAGGAGCACCTCCGTTAATCGCGAGCGACGTCTGATTCTTGGAAGGCTTGGAATTCAACTGGTTCCTCGGTCTTGTGAGCTTCAATAATCGTTGTGTCGGGATTGAGCGGCAGGGCATTAGCCGCCGGTTCGTTGCGCTGACTACCGGCGGCTAGTGCCTTGCCGCTAACATTTAGCTACTCTAATTGAGGACTAGAACGTACGTTGAATCGATTTTCACGTGCGAATACCAGCCCGAAGCGCCAGCGAGGAACGTCTGCAGGAGGAATCCTCGCTCGCGCTTCGGGCTGATATTACTGAACTTAAACACTGACGGAAAATGGAAACGCTCAATCTGAGTAGCTAGTCAGTTTGTATAACCAGCGCTGTCGGTCGCTCAAAGATTCAAGTATAGTCACTTGCAGCGGTTCAAGTAGGCGAGGCTTAGGAGTTGAGGCGATCAAGCGATAATGAAACCAATTCGATTTCTGATGGTGGGAGGGTTCCTCGGCGCGGGCAAAACCACGACGATCGGTCGGCTTGCCAGCCACTACGTCGCTCAGGGTTTGCGTGTCGCGCTAGTGACCAATGATCAGGCTTACAACCTCGTCGACACCCACACGCTCCGGGCACAAGGGTTTCAGGTCGGAGAAGTCCCAGGGGCATGTTTTTGCTGCAAGTTTGACGATCTGATCGATACCGTTGGTTCGCTTTCCGACGAAAAGGTACCCGACATCGTGATCGCCGAGCCGGTTGGCAGTTGTACCGATCTTGTCGCGACTGTGATTGAACCGATGCGCGAGTTGTTTGGTGATCGGTTCGAAATGGGGCCGCTGGTTGTGCTGCTCAAGCCAGTTCACGGGAAGAAGATTCTGGCTGAGGAAAAAGGAAAGGGCTTCTCGCCCAAGGCCGAATACATTTTTCTAAAGCAATTGGAAGAAGCTGACGCGATCGCGATCAACAAGATCGACCGGTTGTCGGAATCCGATCAGGAAGGCTTGCTACGACTGGTGACAAAGCGATTTCCCGATGTACCAGTGTTTGGGGTCAGTGCCCGTGAAGGAACCGGATTTGAGCAGTTGGTCGAAGCCGCAGCTGCCCAGCCGAAGAGGCGAAGCAAGATGATGGAGATGGACTACAAGACTTACGCCGAGGGCGAAGCCGAACTTGGATGGCTTAATTGCCAGACGCGTGCTGATAGCGAGATAAAGTTCAACCTCGACGATCTGGTGTTGAAGCTTGTTCAAGGAATCGGAACCGAACTGAAAGAAGCCGGTCTCGAGGTCGCGCATCTTAAGGTCCTCGGGCAAACGCTCAACGATGCTGCCGTGGCTAACCTTGTTGGGTCGGAGGTCGAAAGTGAACTTAGCCTTGCCAGTGAGATCAATACGCAAGGTGCAGATCTTTTGGTCAATGCTCGAGTCGCTGCCAGTCCCGAAGAATTGGAAACGATCGTCAAGTCGGTTACATCAAGACTGGCGAACGAGCTGCAACTGAAGTTGACCGTCGGAAACATGCAGAGCTTTCGACCTGGAAAGCCAGAGCCAACCCATCGCGCTACTTGATTGCGTGTATCTGCGGCCTATTTAGCGGTCTATTGGCCAGCTAGTCTGACAGCGTTGACGACAAAGTTGGCCAATACAAACGGTTTTAGCCAACGAAATTGGCGAGCTAGCACAAATGCAGTTGAGCTTGGGTGCTTAATCCTTTAACTCTCTGCGCCACTTTGCGCAAACCCTGGCTGGTCGGTTGCTCTAGCCGCCAACGTGGCGGTTTTGTCGAGCCGACAGCGGGCTTGACGATTGCGCACTCCCTCCCCACCAACTGTTGATGTACCCAAAAGTCAAAATCCCCAATTCAAAAAAATGCCAACGGCTTGTTGGTCGATGTGCGATTGCGCTCTTGGCGATTTTGGTTTCGCTTCAAACTGGCTGCAATGTAACTCGGCAAATGGTGACCCAGCGAGCCGCGACGATTGCGACTCTCGGTAGTCGTCCGCTTGTGGAACTGAGACCTGCTAAGCGTTTGAGCGAGCGAAAGAAATTGTTCAATCGGTTTGCCAAAAAAGATCGTCGACCGTCGGAGCGATCTGAGTTGCTGCTGCGAAAGTACGACCTGCTGCCGCGTTATGATCAAGACCCTGACGCGGTGCTCGAATTCTTGCGGGAGCTTTCTCACAACGGCCCAACAATGGAAGAGATCTACGCGCTCTCGGAGATTGCCGAGATCCAAGCCGATCGTTCTGCCGAGCTGGGCAACAAAGAACGTGCCACTCGGCTTTACGCCACCGCAGTCTTGCACGCCTATCAGTTCCTGTTCGACACCAAGCACGACAACAATCGAAATGCCTACGATCCGCAGTTCCGAAGTATCTGCGATATATATAATCGCTCGCTTGAAGGATTGCTTCGCGAGGTCTGTGCCAGCGGTCACTTGCAACCGGGGCAGATCATCAGCTTGGGGAATGCTCAACAGGGAATCGAGTTTGAAGTACGTTTGGAAGGACGCTGGCAGACCGAGGAGTTCGAGCGGTTTGAGCTGGTCAACGACTACGAAACCAGTGGGTTGGACAATCACTATCACACATTCGGTTTGGGGGTGCCGCTGATTGCCGTTCGTCGCCAGCAGGAAGACGCGCGTTCGGTACACGAGAAGTACTATCCTCCTGACCTTACCCTGCCGATGACGGCTTTTATGAGTCTGGTGCCTGGCGAACTGGAATCGTTGCATCGCGACAGTTCGATTCAAGGGCCCGATTTCAATCTGTATCGGGCTGTATTGTCGCTTTACGATCCGCTTGAAAAGACACAAGTCACAACCGAATCAAAAGTTGTACCGTTAGAAAGCGACATTACCACGCCGCTGGCCTATGGTTTGAAGAACCCGCTACTCAATCGCGGCGTCTATGCGACCGCTTCACTTTTGAACGCCGATTTTGCTCCTGATGCTTTTGGCATGTACATGCTTGAACCGTACGATCCAACCAAGATTCCAGTCGTGATGGTCCACGGTTTCTGGTCCAGTCCAGTGACGTGGGTGCACATGTTCAACGATCTCAGAGCAAACCGAGACATTCGAGAGAACTGTCAGTTCTGGTTTTATTCATATCCAACCGGGCAGCCGTTCTGGATCTCGGCTCAGCAAATGCGCAGGGATCTGGCCAATATCAAACGAGAACTCGACCCTCGAGGTGATTCAATGCCGCTTGATCAAATGGTTCTGGTTGGGCACAGCATGGGCGGGTTGGTTTCGCTGATGCAGACGATGGAAAGCGATGATCACTTTTGGAACATCGTCAGCGACCAGTCGTTAGACAGTCTTCAAGGCGACGCAGCTACGGTTGAGCTGTTGCGAGAGACGTTTTATTTTCATCCCAATCCGTCAATCGAACGTGTCGTCACGATCGCCACGCCGCGTAAAGGCAGTGAGTTTGCCAATGCGGCAACCAGATGGGTTGGTCAAAAACTGATCACCTTGCCGACCGTTGTGTCGCAGGACATCAATGCGCTGGCCAAGCGAAACCAGGACAAGCTGAAGGCGTCTTCATTGTTGACTCGTGCGACGAGTATCGATTCTTTGGCAACTGACGACCCGGTTTTCCAAGCCATGGCCATCGCACGTCAGTCTGCCGGGGTCAAAACGCACAACATCGTCGGACAACTGCCAGCGAGCTTGTTGCAGAATCTAGCCAAGACCAAGCCGGCTTCTTCGGGAGATGGTGTCGTGTCTATTGAAAGCGCGACATCAGGTTCAGCAGAGTCACAGATTTTCGTGCCGGCCGAACATTCCCATGTCCACCAGCATCCCGGTAGTATTTACGAGGTCCGACGAATTCTATTGGAGCACCTCGCCGAACATGATCGCGTTCGCGTGCGGGAGATACCTCGGCGGCCAGCGGTTCGACAGGCGACTCACGTCGAGCCCGCCATTGCAGACCCAAGCAAACAGCATTTTAGCTATGGCTGGTACGGGCCTGGAACGTCGGAGAGCAAGTAAAAGAAGGTCAGCCGAATTGGCGCAAATGCGGAATCTGAGAGATGGTTCGCCGATTGCTCAAGGCAAAGAAGGCGCAACGCGTGGCACAGTAGAAGCCGAAAAGAATCGTGGGCATCCTTGCCACGAGTCGATTTCGATTCAACGTTGCTTAGAAAAAGCAACGTTCCTCTTTCGGGTAATCCGCGGAAAAGCGGAGTCTTTTTGCGGCGCGTGTTCAACGCCAAAGCCAGTTGAAATATCGGATCAACGGCTGATTGTCACGACTTGATTGCAAAAGCGCATCCAGAGCAGATCCGAAGCGCGTTCTTGCAGAGTTACTTTGAAGTCAACTGGCTAACGATTTCCTTCAGCCGATTGTGCTGAAGGACTTCGGGCAGTTGATCGCGAAAACGGATCGTCGATTCTGTTTGGGGCTGGCTGCGAAGTTTTGTCCCGCCGCTAGATCGATTGACGGTTTCCGCTTGCGATTCGAACGGAATGACATCTACTTTGGAACCTTGTTCCTCATCGTTGGTAAAGACAACAGTGAACTCGCCGGCGGGCTGTTGCTTGGCTGCTTCTGGTCCAACGACGTCCGATTTTTTTGGAATCTCACCACGGAGAACATGAATGTCGCGAGGTGCTTCGATACCTAGACGGACTGAGTTTCCTTTTACTTTCAGGACGGTGATCTTGATGTTTTCACCGATCAAAATTTCTTGTTTTAGCTTCCTTGAGAGAACTAGCATTTTACATTCCTTTGCTATAAGTCTGATTTGTTGTCGAACACCTAAATGACGTTCCCAACTTGAACTTCTTTCAGATAAATTTCTTGAAAAAGTGAATTTGCTTGTGCAAGCACTTTTTTGAAATATCCGAACAACTTTGTTGCAAGAAGTTGATGCACGAACCGTGCCAAGAAAGAGCGTTTAACATGATTCATTGGCAAACGTCGAGGAGTTCGACTCCTTGACGGTGCTCTTGATTATTGACAGCAGTCCAGAGTGAAGGTTCGGCGTTTCATTTCGTGAAAAATTTGCTCAATTTGAACAACTTACTCAAGTCGATGAAGACTGCTCTACGCTAATCAATACCGCTAGCATCTGGTTGACGACCAACCAAGTTCGAAAGTGGGAATGTAAGAAACCCAGCTATCCACCAACTACTGATTGCGTTTGGAAAGCTGATCACGGATTGATGCTGCCAATTCATAGTCTTCATTGAAGACCGCGCTTTCGAGTTGCTCATTGAGCGTCATTCCAACGTCGTACTTCTCACGAAGCCCTTCCCGAAACTCGGTCAGACGTTGGACCAGTTCGTCCTCTTCGAATTGCTCTTCAGCATCGTACTCAACGAAGAGCGTTTTGAGGTGCGTTAGACCTTCGTTGACCTCCTCGATCGCGTACTCGGCAGCGTCCCGGTTTTCTGGGCTCTCATCATCTTCTTCGCCATTGAGATGGGCCAAAGCGGCCGCTTGAGTGCGGTGGTAAAGCACAAACGGGCGATACTGTTCGTGTGAGATGGTCCATTGTTCGTCGGGCGAATGAGTTTTGCAAAAGTCCATCAGTCCAAGCGTATGGTCAGCATCCTCAACCGCTCGTTTGAATTCTTTGAGTTGAAGCCAGCAAACTCGCCGGTGGTAGAACTGAACAAACTCCCGATCAATCTCGAGACAGCGATCTTCGTCCAGTTCAAATTCGGCCGTCTCAGAGTGGACTCGTTGAAGGTACTCAAAGTAAGTCGTTGCGCCTTGAAAGCGATTGCCATCGGGGCGACCCTCGGTCTCAAGTTGAAGAATCCCCATATCAACACGCATCTGAAGCACGCGTCGTTGAGCCGAATCAAGCAGGCGAACGTTGACGCTCATCGGGTCAAATGGCCACTGCTTTAGAATGTCGTCGATGTCTTGTTTATGATCCATGATGTTTCTCCATGGCAACTCGCAACCGTCTATTGAACTATATCATTTGTTTAAGACCAAAAGTTTAGGCAATCGGCTTAACGCCTTCCGGCGCGGGGCCGAGTCGTTTCAACTGCCCGCAAAACCGATACGACTTAACGTATCTGCTACCACAATCGAAATGACCGTTTTAACTGGGCGCCCAAGTCCGACAGTCCCCAAACAACATTGGGCTCGACAGTTCAGCCATCCATTTTTGGGGGTTTGCGGGACTGCTTGGTCGCCGCTCGACGTTTCTTGTTTTCCAGTCTTCGTTTCTTTGCTCCCATTGAGACTCTGGTCTTCTTCCGCTTAACCGGTTCCGATTCGACTGACAAAATCATCTCTCGCAATTTTGAAAGACAATCAGCAACATTGCGTCCCTGGTCACGGAAGCGATGACTCGAAATCACGAGTGCACCTTCTTTGTTAATCCGCTTGGAGAACTTCTTCACAAATCGAGCTTTGACTGCCCCCGGCATCGCCGTTGTCCGATCTACGTTCCATTTCAGAATGACTTTCGAGTTCACTTTATTGACGTTTTGCCCGCCAGGGCCCGGCGAACGCGCGTAGCTGAACTTAAACTCGGTTAGTCGGATTGAGATTTTTTCGCTTACATTCAACATTTGGGATACAAAACTTTATTCGTCACGACGTAACGTGACAACGGGCTGTAGGATGGTTAGGGATTGTGAAACTCAAAGAAGGTCGGGTTTAAGAATGACAACCAATCGAATCACATTGATGGCTTTGGTTTCAATGGTCTTGCTGGCGGTTATTTCTGGCGAGTCCTGCCTCGCACAGAAAATGAAACTTCCTGGCTCAGAAAAAGTTCAAAATAACCATCAAATTCCTCACGGGAAACAACGCATAAGTTTGTGGACGCGAACTCAGGGCGAAGACTGGCCAACGTTTTTAGGTTCCGACGGCTTGAGCAAGTCCAGCGAAACGGGGATTTTGAAAGATTGGACCGATGGGAAATTAAAGTTGATTTGGAAACGCCCGACTGGAGCCGGTTATGGAATGGGCTCGGTTGCCAATGGCAGGTTTTATCATTTCGGTTTGATCGACTCCAAAGCGACTTTGGTTTGCATGAATGCCGAGACCGGCAAAGACATCTGGAAGTTTTCTTATGAATCTGACTACGAAGATCTGTATGGTTACGACAGTGGCCCGCGTGCCAGCCCCGTAATCGATGACAGTCGTGTTTACATCTACGGAGTTGGCGGTCAGCTCCATTGCCTCGACGCCGACAGTGGTGAACCAATTTGGAATGTTGAGCTCAACAAAAGGTTCGGCGTTATTCAAAACTTTTTCGGTGTCGCCAGCACGCCCGTGGTGTTTGAAGATTTAATTTTGGTAATGGTCGGCGGTAGTCCAGATGAATCAAAAAAGGCGCCGCCGGGGGCGCTTGATCAAGTCGAGCCCAATGGGACCGGATTGGTGGGGCTTGATAAAGTCACAGGCGAGATCAAGTTCCAAACGGTCAATGATCTGGCCAGTTACAGTTCGCTCAAGGTCGCGGATTTTGGCGGCCAACCGCTTGTGTTGGCGTTCATGAGAAGCGGTTTGTTTGGCGTCAACCCTCGCGATGGAGAGGTCGCGTTTGAGTTTCCCTGGCGGTCGACAAAACTGGAAAGTGTCAACGCCTCGGTGCCTTTGAAGCTGGACGATCATGTGTTGATCTCAGAATGCTATGAAATCGGTTCGGCGCTCTTGAGGATTAGCGACTTGAAATCCAAGCTGATCTGGAGCGATCGGGGCAAACGAGATGAGTCACTAAAGGCGCATTGGTGCACCCCGGTCGCTTCTGGCGACGTGGTTTACGGGTGCAGTGGTCGCCATCCCGGTTCTGCCGAGTTGCGGTGTATTGACTGGAAGACCGGGAAAGTGAATTGGTCCAAACGCGGTTTGACGCGAACATCGTTGACCATGATCGACGGGCACCTCATTGTCTTGGGCGAAGACGGTGAGCTGATGCTGGTTAAGGAAAACAAAGAGACGTTTGAATTGGTGACCCAGTATCAACCAGGCGCTGACGGAATACGTTTTCAGGCACCATGCTGGGCAGCGCCGATCGTTTCCCATGGCCTGCTGTATGTTCGTGGAAAAAAAACGCTGGCGTGTTTCGAATTGATTTCAGCGTCAAAGTAGAGGCACTCAATAGAGTTACCCAAACTTGGCGACCGACCCGCAACAGGCGGGTTTTCATTCTTTTGCCGATCCATAAAATCTTTGTTAGCTACCGAACAGACGCAAATCGTTGTTCATTCAGAAGCTGTTCATTCGGAGCGAATTCTTTTTTGACCTAAGCCTAAAAACAGGTGGAACATGTTCCTAGATTTTTCAAAGTTCAGAGCAACTGTATTCCCAGTCAGCATTGCGTGTAGCTTGCTGATGGGATTTCTCTGTTTGACGAGTGGCTGGGGGCCGCAAAGTTCAATCGCACAGGTAGTTGGGAACCAGGGAGGGCTAGTTGTCCAGCAGCCAGCGATTGTTCAACCTGGCCAAGTAATCCAGGGCCAGCCAATTCAGGGCGGAGTCATTCAAGGCCAGCCGATTCAGGGCGGAGTCATTGGGCCCGGTCAAATCATTCAACAGCCGATACCAAATCAGAGTATCCAGCCGGGCGGACCGATTTATCAAGGCCAGTCTGTGCAGCAGACGCTTCCGCCAATTGTCACGACGGTGCCCCAGCCGCAAGACGACAACGCGAGGAAGGCACTCGAAGCCGAACGCGCAGCGTACAAAGCCGCCAAAATAGAAGTTGAGAAACTCCTCGAAAAGAACAGAAATTTGGTTGCGCAAAATGAAGGTGCGCGAGAGCAGTTCGAATCACTGACCCAGGAGAACAAAAGTCTCAAAACAAAGATGGGGCAGATCAATGAAGCCAAGTCAGAGGCCGACGCCCAAGTAGTTGAGTTGAAGAAAAAGCTCGAGGCCGCTGGCGACAACGACCCCGAGGCCATGCAGGCAGCCGAGCGTTTGAGGGCTCAGATAGAAGAAGCCTCCAATCAAAACCAAACGCTGCGAGGCCAGATCAAAACACTGACCGGCCAAAATGATGGATTCCGCGTCAAGATTGCGGAGCTTACCGAGGCGATGAGCGCGAAACCTGAGCAAGACAATTTGTCTGAGCTGACTCAACTGAATCAGAATCTGACTCAGGAGCTCCAATTGGCAACCCAGAGCAACCAAAAACTTACGACTGATTATCGAACTGCTGTTGCCGAGAATCAAAGGCTTGCTCAAGAAAAGCAAACCTTGGAGCAGCAGCATCAACTGGCCCTTGAGGAGGCGAAGAAAACACACGCTGAACAAATTACCGAGCTAACCGCTTCCAATGACGGCTACGCTAAGGAGATTGCGTCCCTCAAAGCTCGCCCCAAAACTGTCGCCCAACCAACTACTAATGTTGCTGCGTTGGAAACCAAGATCGCCAGGCTGGAGCGAGAGAACCGGAATCTCAGCCAGATCAATGCTGAATTTGAAGAGAACTTATTGCTAGATCGACAGGTGAAAGACCTCGAAACCCAACCTACCCAGCCCGAAATCGAGACGGCGTTGTTGGATGTTACTGCGGAACCTGCCGTTGCCTTGGCAGCGCCGGCGGAAGCACTTGGGTTCGACTTTTCTCGATTTGGCGTCTGGGGTTGGATGATTCCGTTTCTTGCTTTGGGGCTTGGAATCGCCTTCTTTGTTATCATGCGGGACGAAATTCATCGTCCGCCAACAGCAAGTGGCTCTGTCCGTGACGCGGGCAAGAGTTCGAACGAGTAAGCGTCAAAAGACTGAGGCGAGGCAATGACGGGATCAGATCAATGGAGTGATACCTGATCTTCAAAGAAAAGCTGTGCTTGATCAAGAAGTTCGAAATACTCAAGTTCGTTTTTGACTTGGCGATGAACTTCCAACTCATACTGGCCGGTATAACCAAACTGTTCCAGTCGAGCTATCCAGTTCGTTACCGGAGCATCACCCACTCCCGGAGATAAGCGGGTTTCCAGAGCATCCTCTGCTCGATCCGCGAGTTGGACCAGCGAAATCCGGTCGACAAAATCTGGTATCGCGTCAAAGACTTTTTCGTCAAATCCAATGGCGAATAGATCCAAAACCAATCCTAGGTAACGGCTAGGGAACCGGTGGAGGAATTCAAGCGTTTCGTCGAACCGGCGAAAGAAAGTCAGTCGATCTGCAGCTTTGACGAACATTGGTTCCAGCGCAAGCTGTACTCCGTAGTCAGCTGCGGCAGGCATCAACTCGTTCAAAGCCGTTTCTAGCAACCGTTTAGCATGTGAGTTCGTGTGACCATTTCGAGATCCCGGATGAAGAATCAAGCAATTGGCATCAACTTTACTGGCCAGTTCAATTGCCGAAACCGCGTCCTCGATAGCTTCTTTCAAAGACGTTCCATCGCCAGTAAAGCCACCTGCCCAATGGACGCTCGATATCGACATGCGTTGTTCATACAGCAAGTCGATGGCCTCTGCGTTTCCAAAATCTTCCAGCTTGCGACGCCAGATGCCCATCGAGCCAAACCCGTAACCGGAAAACCTCAAAACGTCTTCTTCAAAGCTCCAACGATAGGTAGAAAGTTGAGAAACAGAGACACGACGCTGGGTTTTCGTCTGCATAACCGTACCGGTGAGAATGACAGAGAATGGCTCTGGGAGTCCGAAATCGCAGTCGTTTGCTCAATCGGAAAATTCTATCGTGTCAATCGCCAAGGTCGTTACCCCAAGGCAGGTCAACTCTTCGCTCGTGGCTAGCGCGATCTCCCAGAATTAACTTGCCTGCAGTATGTCGATTTGAAGTAAATCTGTAAACCTAAATGCATTGTGGCATCACTAGTGAAAGCAATTGGCAAAGAACTCAGGCTTCGAATTGCTGATGATTGGAATCCATCACCAAGCATTTCGGAGTGGTTGCTTTCGGGGCGGTTGCCAGCCTCGAATTGGTTTCTGGTTGAGTGAGTCGCGTGGCAGCAGTTACGCTTGTATTCATTTGGTTATCGAGAACGTGATTTTGGATCACGATTACTTTTCAATCGCTGCCAGTTGGATCGTTTGATCAGCTTGCAACCTGTTTGACCTAGCTTCGCCTGTGTTAAATAAATCTGATGCTTTCGCAACTTCATCTGCCCCAGGGCGCGGCTAATGGTTGATAGCAGTCGGGGAGGGATTTCTGCTTTTTCGCAAAACTGAGTGAGATTGTTTGCTCGAATTTTAGTGAAATTGTATACCATTGCGGCGACGATGGTCAGCCGCTTGTCTTCCCACCTTTGAAACATTGTCATCGACAGGAATGGATTTTCCTGCCTTTTCACAGCCTGCCATACAAGATCTCGTCGTTTTTTGTGACTTGATCGCTAGTTCGTTTTCCGTTGAGGCTTGGTTCTCAACTGGTTCATCGGCAAGAAGGAGCGTAGTGATGCACATGGCGAAGAAAGTTCGAATCGAAGATTCCAACGCCGAAGTTCGTCGGCGCGTGTCAAGTTTTCTCCACAGCCGGCACTTTCCGGCTTTTAGAAACTTTGAAATCGAAGTTGATCGAGGCGCCGTTACTTTGACGGGCAAAGTTCACTCTTACTACGAGAAGCAAATCGCAATTACATCGTGTCAGAATGTTGCGGGTGTTGTTTCGCTGATCGACGAAATCGTAGTTCAGCTCGACTGTGATTCGAAACGATTGAGCGACACTTCGCTGTAGAGCGGGCTGGAATTTCAAAATAGTGGTTTGTCGGGATTGAACTCGGCCGTTTGGCCAGTGTTCTGGTCTTAGCCGTTTTGACGATAGTCCCAGTTCTTCTCGTCAGTAACCGTGGCTATCGCCAAAACGGCTAAATGATTTTCGTAAAACCACCACCCCTGTTGATTCAGGTTATCTGATCTTAGGGAGACGTGAATCCGGTTTGGGAAGCAAGCTTCCCAAATCCGCGATCTCGGTTGCTTCTTGCCTTAGCGAGTTTTCAAGCTCCAGCAATTGTGGCGTTATTTCGTTCTCCAGTATTTCCAATTGAGTTTGCAACAAGCGATCAAGAGCTTGCTTCCTTGCGCTGACTGCTGCTTCTTCTTTCTCGTTAAGCACTGCAACGACCGCATTGGAAAAACGAATGCCCAAGTCGCTTTTGAGTTCGTACTCGTAATCGTCGAGCGTTCCGAAGAGCCGGACTCTAGTTTCAAAGCGATTTAAACCCGCCAGGCCTTGGTTGATCTTTAGTGCTGCACCTTCGCCGCCGGCCAAGCTGTTGAGTTCGTCGACATGAAAGGAGACATTTGTGTGGCGAAAGATGATGTCGCCCGAGAGTTGGTCGTCGATTGCTTGGAGTTTGATGTCGGCTTGAATTCGGCTGCGAGGTCCCATGGTAACCAGAATGCTATTGGCTTCACCAAGTTGCTGGGACTCGCGAATTTCAAGATCCGGGCAAATGATATCGAGCGAATCGACAGACTGTCTGCCGCGTCGGTCAAGGATGCACTTCACCATGACATGTTGATCGCCCTGAGCTCGAAGCTCAAACGAAGCGGGCTGATCGTGGAGCTGTGGTTGCGACGTCAGGTTAAATGCGGTCCCGGCAAAGGTGGTGTGCCGATTGGCAAAACGGCCTTCTCCTTCAATGTCGATCGACTTGATCAACAAGCCAGGCTTCTTATTGGGTAATGGGATCTTGAGATCAAGCCCTCGTTTTGATTTTGGCAAAAAGTCGACTCGTGGATCGGGCATCGTTTTTCGAAATTGGTGAAACCAGCCGATGATCTCGTTGATATTTCGTTCTTCGGTTTTCGACAAAAGCAGTTGGGTAATCGAGTCGCTGTCAAATTTGGAGACTGGATTGGCCGAGTTGATACGCGCAACGTCTTCGTTGAAGGCTTTCCGCAACGCTGCTCGCTGAGCCTCCAGCGTTTGCTGCAACTCCACCAGTCGCTGGCCAATCGAGCTCGAAGCCGTTGCGATCTCCGAATGAACGAGCGACGAGTTGACTCGTTTTTGACGAAGCGGGTTGGTAGAGTCCGGTTTGACCAGTCGTTTGAGTTCCTCGGTGCGTGTTTTGAGCGCCGCGACGTTGCTTTTTTGCTCAGCTAATTCCCGGCCCCAAAACTGGTTTAGCCCGCTGGCAATGTTAGCGATCGACGTGGCTTCGATTTTGGGGCGCGCGTCGGATCTGACTGGAAGTTGATCAAGCCATCTCAATCCGATTTGTTCAATCGGTTCAAATGTTTTTGGTTTCCAGGTGGGTGCCACTTCGGGCGGGGCAGCGTCTTGATCCAAGGCTCCCGAGTTGGTTCGAGGGGCGCCGAAAACGGCTTGTGATGTTTGGCCGCGCTCAATAACGACGCAGCCGTTGATAAGGCTCTGGGTATCCACTTCGACGTAGGCCATATCGGCTTGAATCAAATTGCTCATGGGATCACGCGGGTTGGCGATCACCAGATCCTCGATAAATAGCTGGCGCTTGTCGAAGGAGGTGCGCAAGTGACCAATTTCGACTTGAGCACCGATTGAGCTCTCAAGATTGTTCACAATTGCACGGCGGATCAATGGGTCCGAGCCGACCCACATCGCTAGCGCAATGAGACCAAGGATGATCAATCGAGGAATCAGGTAAGTCCAACGCGACATCGTTCAGCTATTCTGCAAGTTGGTTGAAGGTGAACCGACTAGCCAACGGCTAAGACGGTTTTGAAAAACGATTCGGAAAATAGTTTCGCCGTAGGCTTCGAAAAATTGCTTGCTCAGAGCATAAATTGGGACGCTTGAAAGCAACCCGAGCACCAGATTCCCCATCACGACCGTGTTTTCGAATCGTGTCCAAGGCATTAAGGGAATCTGATATAGCCACGCCCAAACCGACTCCAGAGGGTCAAATGTCAACAACCAGCCGCCAATCTGGTGAGTCAGCGGGTCAGCAACTGGCCCAATCCAACTGAAGAAAATCCCAGAGAGAATCAGGGTCAGTAGGTTAGCATTGGTCAGCAGGCCGATCACAGCGATCACGTAGGGCAGCAACGAGTCTTTGGGTAAAAGTCCAAAAACCAAGCCGATGGATACTCCAAGCGCAAGTTGTTTAGGAGAGTCAAAACCTTTGACCGAAGCCAAAAACGCTTGCCATAGTTCCGCAAAGAAGTTCATTTGTGGCCAAACCCAAAATCAGAAATGGATTGCCAACTGCCTCAGAATGGGTGTGTCTGAGGTGTTGGCCAAGATAAATTCTGCCCGTCTTTACTAGAATCTCGACACCCTGTCGATGCGATTGTTGCGTTCGATGTTGCAAAAAAGGGGGAGCCGGTTAACGACGTTGAGCAGGTAAAACAGATAGATGTGCAATCGGTTGAGTAGACGATCTGCTGCTGGACGATCTGCTGCAGGATTTTCCAGACAAGGCGAGGCTGTGATTTTTTCCAAACACTGCTTAACAACATCAAACATCAGCCGTTTTGGCGATAGCCACGGTTAATGGCAGTTCAGCCGGGCTATCGCACAATGGCCCTTACTTTGTAGCGGTGGAGCGCAAGCTCCCCGGTTTTATTCAAGCGAAACTCTGAGAAACCGGAGGGCTCGCGCCCAAACGCTACAATTTTGCAGGCGAAGTAAGGGCTATCGCCGGCTATTGCCCAAACGGCTAATAAAAAATCACAGCCTAGGCCAGACAGGCAAGCCAAGACAGACAAGGCCAGACAGACAAGGCCAGAAAAGGCGAAGTTGGCTCTGTCGCCTTTCTTTGGTCCCAAGAATCTGCTATCTAGAGTCGTGACGTTCTCGGCGATGGCCGATAAGTGAACCTCTTTACAAATCTTTTTCGATCCAGGAAAAACTCATGTCGGATTCAACAGATATTTTTGCAGATGGAATCGGGGAAATTACGTTGGCTGGCGGCATGGTTCGGATGGACCTTGTGACGCTTGTTGGCTCTCAGAAAGATTCTGAGAACAAGCCTCGGCTTGAGTTTTCTCGTCGGGTCGTCATGCCGCCCGATGGTTTTCTACGAAGCTTTAGCGCGATGGAAAACCTTGTAAAGCAGTTGATCGACGCCGGTTTGGTCAAGCCCCGAGATGGAGAGCAGGCCGCCGAAAAAGGCGCCGAATCAAAATCTCCAAACTTCTAAAATCCATGGCTTTCTTTCAAACTTCGCAAATATAATGGAATTTTGCGCTTGCAGTTCGCATCAAACGAGCTACGCCGATTTTCCTGATTCGCCGGCTTTTACCGGCGTTTATACTTACGAGGGTTGGATGGATAATATAACTGTCCCATTGGTCATCGCGAATGAAAGTGACGTCGCGGTCGATGGCTCGATTTTCGCTTTCGACATGTTTGATGTATTTGACCCCGATGAAGGGCACTTCATATCCAACTACGAAGTGAACGATTTTGGTCCGGACGGGGGCCGGTTTTTCCTCAACGGGCTAACACTCGAATCAGGAGTTTGGCATTCTATCGCTCCGAACCAGATCGCCAGTCTGCGCTATCTGGCTGACGATCAGATATCCTCAGAAACCTTTGGAGTGCGGGTAACCGACAGTGCGGGTCAGGTCAGCGATCCTAGCTTTGCCCTTGTTAACTCGTTGTTGGCCGATAGTGTTACCCCACCCACGGTAACGGCGATTCCTACTGCTAGACCGGTTAATAGTAGCTTGAGTCTGCTGGACATGATTCGCGTCGATGATGCTGATCCGGGCGCGACCGTCAGAACCTATCAGATTCGTGACAATAGCGTTAACGGCGGCTCATTTCTACTTAACGACGAAGTTTTGGCTGCCAACCTTTGGCATGATGTCGCCGCCGGGGGGCAGATTGCTGCTTTGGAGTTTCGTACGTCCAGTGAATTCTTCATCGAAACATTCTCGGTGCGCGTAATAGATTCTTCTGGCAATATCAGCAACACGGCTACCAGTACGGTCACCAGTGGGAATTCATCTTCGGTTATTACTGCAACTGACGGGCGAGTCGTGCCATTGCAGTTTGCTTCGATCAGGGATTTCTTCTCAGTAACTGATATCGATGGGGACACTCCAGAAACAATTGGTATTCTCGATCGAAACAACAATATTGGTGGCGGGCATTTCCAGGTTCGTGGCCAGGATTTGCCACAGGCTCAGTGGGCGTTTTATCCTTGGGAAGAGCTGGATGACATTCTCTATCAGGGGGCCGAGAATGCTGAGTCGGAAGTCATTTCTCTCCTCATCAACGACGGTTTTAGTTTAAGCGAAGAAGTAAGTTTTACGATAACAACGTCGGCTCGCCCGGTGATCGAAGAAACTGATTTGACTATCTTTGAAAACGAGGTGCTGCCGGCTGGAGCGTTCTTCAATTTCGTTGATGCCGACGGCGACCTTCCAGTTGCCTATAGCGTTATCGATCGTCGACTTAATGAAGACGGCGGGCATTTTCTTCTCAACGGTGTTCGTCAAGAGTCTGGAAGGTGGTTCAGTGTTAGTGCGTTGGAGTTCAATTCACTGCAGTATGTTGGAGCTTCAGAAGGGCCCGATGGGGAGAACATCGCATTTCACGTGTTTGATACAGGTGGGCAGTGGAGTGCCGTAACCGACATTATTGTCGAAACCAAGGCGTTCCCAGAAGTCCGCGCAACCGATGTTTCGATCAAGCGTGACCAGTACATCAATGTCGCCACCGGTGGCATTGCGAACGTCTCGGGTGCTCAAGCGCCTGGGACTCCGTTTATTGACTTTGCCGATGCCAACGGCGATCCGGTTGAGCAGTTGATGTTTATTGACCGCCAATTGAATACTAACGGTGGTCACTTTCTACTCAATGGCGTTCGCTTGCCGTCAGCGACTCACTTTACCATTACCCCAGCGGAACTGCCCAATCTTGAGTATCGAGCTGGCTTGTTTGGACCGCAAACCGAGAATCTCAGCGTATTTTCGTTTGCCAACGGTCGCTGGAGTGCTCGAGAGGACTTCCAGATCTTCACGTTGCAAAACGAGTACCGCCCTGAAGTTAACCTGTTCAATGGGAGCGCTCGACTGGGCACAATTACTGAGCTTAGCGCTCAGTTCGATTGGATTGATCGGGACGGTGATCTGCCAGTCAGCTTTAGTATCTTTGACACAGGTGCTACGGCTCAAAGTGGATTCTTTACAGACAACGGAGTTGTGTTGGCGGCTCAGGAGTGGCACACGTTTGAGTGGAGCAGGCTTGAGGATATTAGATACCAATACGGAAGTGTTGGGAGCTCCGAAGTGATTCGGATATTGCTCAACGATGGCCGTTCGGTAAGTACGATTGCGTCGGCAACACTTAACTCGGTTGACGCTCCCGAAATTGTGGCCGCCAGTGATTTCCAGTCAATTGACTCTATCGAACGGATCGCCGCCTCCTCTTTGATCAATCAAACAGATTCGGGGCCAGCGTTTACTCAGTACGAAATTTATGACGAAAACACCGCCCTGCGTTCAGGCCGTTTTGAACTCAACGGAGTCGATTTGCAGCAAGGTGTGTTGCACACCCTGACCGCTGCTGAGTTTGGCAACCTTGTTTTCAAAGGTGCCGAAGCTGACTTCGGTCGGCAGCTTGATCCTGTTTTGATTCGGGCAACCAATGGCATCACCGGTTATACAGAATGGGAGCGGATCAACATCAACACTGATCCAGTCGGAAGTGCTTCATTGGTCTCTGGTTCCCAGTGGACTGATGCTGCCAATTTGGGCAGGACGGTCATTACCTATACCTTTATCGATGGCGATCCAGACAACTTTTCTGGGCCGTCTCCACCACTTCCAACCTATTACAATTGTCCCGGTGACGCACAATGCAATCAGCCCAATGCCCTCAACCCCTCACAGCGTGAATCGATTCGTGAAACTTTGGGGACGTTTGAAAGATTTACCAATTTGGAATTTCGTGAAGTCGCGTTCACTGCTGACGCCGCTGATGCAACCTTTATCTTTGCCTTAGCGGATCTACCGGCAGGTGTCTTAGGACAAGCATTCTTTCCCACCGGTGACGTCACTACTGGGCAAGGTGCCGTTGGTGGCGATGTCTTTTTTGACGTTCAGTCGTTCAATCCCGATACTAGCTTCGACACCGGACCGGGCACCGATTTTAAGTTTGTCTCACTTCATGAAATTGGGCATGCACTTGGTCTGGCTCACTCGTTCCAAACACCTGCTTTGCCCAATGCTTCTGACTTTCAGTACAACACAGTATTGTCGCAGACTCGGGACAGTGTGAACAATCCACTGAGAGATTTGGCTCATCCTGAGTTACCTTCTTCAGTCCAGCTTTACGATATCATTGAGTTGCAGCGGTTGTATGGTGTTAATACGACGTTCAACGACGGTAACAATCACTACGGAAACTTTCTCTCAGGTAGCGATCCCCACTTTTTTGATAATGAGACATCGCATCAAACTACACTTTACGATGCCGGTGGATTCGATACCTACAACTACACCAGCCACATAGCTGATGAAACGATCGATTTGCGACAGGGCACTTGGTCGTCAATCAACGGTGTTCCATTGTCACTTCGAACTGCTTACCTAAGCGTTATCGAGAATGCTCGCGGTGGTTCGGGCAACGATACGATTCGAGGAAATGAAATCGAAAACCTGATTTTCGGTAACGCTGGTGACGATCTTCTTCGCGGCGGAGGAGCCAACGATGTGCTTCGCGGTGGCGACGGAAACGACACCTACGTATGGCAAACTGGCGATGGACGTGATTTGATTCAGGAGCAAAGTTCTGGAGGTATCGACGTACTGTCGGTTCTGGATCCGTCGGGCGCTGTGGACTCGCTTGAGGACGACCTTATTTTCCGTCGACTAGGCAACGATCTTCGAATCGATTTGACCTACAACCAAGGTGTTGCGCAAGGAACCGTGACGATCGTTAATTTCGAGGATCCCGGTTCTCAGGTGGAAGTGCTTCGGATCCACGATGCCGTTGGTAATCAGATTGGTGGAGACATCGACTTGATCAGCATTTACGAACAAGCAACTGTGGTCCACACGCGATTCCAAGTCACTGCGAACGAGAATGTGTTCGACGGCTACACGGCGTTTGCCGCTTCGCCAGCTTAACAAGTTCGCCAATCGTCATAATCGGAAATTCAGCCCCCATCGAGTCACTCGGTGGGGGTTTTTTGATCGATCGTTCGAACCGAAATTGGGAACTTCACAGCATAATGCATGTCTATATTCTCAGTTCTTCGCGTCCGGCTGATTTTCTGGTTGTGAAGTGCTGACAGTATTCGCCTTTAATAAGAGCAGCGAGCTTGGTTAACAACCAAATCCTCAACTCATTTCATCGATGACAAAACCCAACGACAATCCAGATCCTTTTGAAGGTTATCAATCCGACGACGTCGGTGCGGAGCTGGATGGAGTCTCCAATTTCGATTCGGAAGTAGAGTTTGATCATTCCGAGTTCGACGACACGACTGATTCAGCGATTGAACCGGAAGACGATTTGGGTGAGGTTGAAACGACGCGAACCACCAACGTTGAATTACCGGCCGCGCCTCAACCGTTGGCGTCTCGGCGGACTCCCTCCGACCAGCAGGCCACGCTTCTAAGCTGCTTCAACTGGATCGCCGGACAGCATGGTGTCGAATTCAGTGCTCCGGAAACGCTGGCTGAATTTGAATTTGCCGATGAAGCCCCCAATGCCAATGAGATTGCCCAAATCGCCGATGGTATTGAGTTGGGTGTCGTCCAAAACTTCACCAATTGGGATCAGTTGGACGGCGTCGGTTACTCGCTGCCGGCGATCGCACGATTGAGGAACGGAAACTTTGTTGTCATTGCCGAACTGCGTGCAGGCAATGAAGAAAACGGAGATGCCCCACAAGTTGCAGTATTCGATCCGTTGGCGGGATCTCAAGACTTCATCCGCGTCGACCGCGAAAAGTTTGAAAGCTCGTGGGACGGGGAAGCGTTCTTCGTCACCAATTCGAAACATACCGCGCTCAAATGTCTCGCGCTTGTCGCGAGGCATCATGGGCTTGAATGCAGCGCCGACCGACTGGCTCACGACTATTCGTTGGCGACGCAGGAACCGTCGCTGCGTCGTATTCTACGGATGGGAAAAGACATCGGGCTCAAGGCCAAGCATGTTCGGCTGACCTGGAAACAACTTGGCAAGATGGATCAGGCGTTTCCGACCATGGCCCGCCTGATCAACGGGAACTATGTGATCTTGGTTGGGCTTCGTGAAGTCACCGGTGCCAACGGAAGGCCTGCCCAAGAGATCGCGATTTTCGATCCAGCCATCAATCGCAAGGGCTTCGTCTTTCACAGCCGCGAACAATTTGAGAGCCTTTGGAAGGGAGAAGCAATTCTCACCAAAAAGACGTTCTCGATGTTTGATTCGAAACAACCATTCAGCTTGAAATGGTTCATTCCCGAGATCTTCAAGCAGAGAACGGCCTTCATCGATGTTGCCATCGCGGCTCTGTTCATTCACTTGATCGCGTTGGTCGTCCCGCTGTTCTTCCAGATTGTGATCGACAAAGTCCTCGTTAACTCGGCTCTGGAGACGCTCAAAGTTTTGACCGTCGGAATCTGCATCGCGCTTGGATTTGATGCGATTCTTGGTTTCCTGCGCAGCTATCTGTTGTTACACGCGACTAGCAAGATCGACATTCGAGTCGCCACGAGAACGTTTGGGCATATGTTGCGGTTGCCGATGAACTATTTCGAACACACAACCGCCGGTGTGCTGACGAAGCACATGCAGCAGACGAATCAGATTCGAGAATTCCTGACAGGCAACCTGTTTTTGACGTTGCTTGACTCCACGGCGCTTATCATCTTTCTGCCGATCCTTTACTACTACAGCCCTTCATTGACCGTGATCGTGTTGATCTTCTCGGCGCTGTTGGCGATCAACATTGGCGTTTTACTGGGCCCGTATCGCCGCCGATTGGAGGCACTCTACAACGCCGAAGGCGAACGGCAAGCCATGTTGGTCGAGACGATTCACGGCGTCCAGACCGTTAAAGCCCTTTCGATGGAACCGGTTCAGCGAAAGAACTGGGATCAAAGCTCCGCCCAAGCCGTCGCGATGCAGTTCAAAGTTGGCAAGATCTCGATCACCGCGACCACCATTTCGAAGCTCCTCGAAAAGCTGCTCACCGTGATTGTGGTTTGGTACGGGGCTTCATTGGTTATCGGAAAAGAGCTTTCGGTAGGTGAGTTGGTCGCGTTTCAAATGATCTCCGGTCGAGTGACTGGTCCGCTGGTTCAATTGGTCGGGCTTGTTCATTCCTACCAGCAATGTGCGCTTTCGGTTCGGATGCTCGGAAGCGTCATGAACCATGACATCGAAGCGGGAATCGGATCGGGATTACGTCCAAGCATCGATGGCGGACTTGAATTCGAAGACGTAACGTTTCGTTATTCGCCGACAACCGCTCCGGCGCTGGACAATGTGTCGTTTGAGATTTCTTCAGGCAAGGTCGTCGGGGTGGTTGGTCGCTCGGGATCGGGCAAGACAACGTTGACGCGGATGATGCAAGGCATGCACGCACCTCAGTCTGGACTGATTCGAATCGATAATCTCGATATGCGGGAACTCGACATCGCTCACCTTCGTCAAAATATTGGCGTCGTGCTGCAGGATAACTTTCTGTTTCGAGGCACGGTTCGCGAGAATATCGCGATGGCCAAACCCAACAGCAGTTTCCAGGAAATCGTTTACGTTGCTCGCATGGCGGGAGCTTCCGAGTTCATCGAGAGGATGCCGCAGTCGTACGACACGATGCTGGAGGAAAACGGAGCCAATCTGTCCGGCGGTCAGAAACAACGACTCGCGATCGCCAGGGCGCTACTGAAGGATCCACGGATTCTGATTTTCGACGAAGCCACCAGTGCGCTCGATCCAGAAAGCGAAGCCATCATTCAAAAGAACCTGAAGGTCATCGCCAAAGGCCGAACCGTGGTTTTGGTTTCCCATCGACTTTCGACGCTGACCGGTTGCGACGCGATCATCGTATTGGAACGAGGAAAAGTCAGCGCGATGGGAACACACGAAGAGTTACTTGAAGTTTCACAGGTGTATCAAGAGCTATGGTATCAACAAATGGGTCGGGTATAGAAACCCCTCCCGACGAAAACCAGACAACTCGAAACGAAACGGTGAAAGAGATCCGTCATCGTCGGCGCCAAGAGGCTCGCATTGAGTCGCACCGGCAACGATCCAACAACGACGCGCTCTTGAATGAGTTTCAATCCGACGCCGTAGAAATCGAAAAGCGTTCGGTTCCAGGTGGCGCACGTTGGACGTTGTACACCGTCGTTGGTATGTTGGTCGCGTTTATCATTTGGGCCAATTGGGCACAGGTTGACCGCATCGTCACTGCCAATGGAAAGCTGATCACGACCGAGCAAGCCGTCGTGATCGACACGAAGTTGCCTTCTCCGATCAAGTCGATCAATGCTAGGTTCGGTGACAAGGTGTCTGCGGGTTTCGTGATCGCCACGCTCGACCCAACGTTCTCTGATGCTGACTTGAAGCAACTCAACTCCCAAAAAAATGCCCTAACTGCCGCGATCTCCAGACTCAGCGCCGAACGCGATGGAGTCGATTTTGCGATGGGTGAGTTCGACACCGATCGCGACTGGTTGATGCAGAATCAAGTGTTCCTTGAACGCAAAAAGGAATATGTCGCTTCGATGAACAAATTCGAAGCCGAGAACAGCAAACTCGTCGTTCAGTTGGAGAACAGCGACGTCGAAATCGAAGGCGGTTTGGAAGCCTACAAGAAGTTTCGTGAATACGAGGAAGTGATCAAGAAGCTCGTCCAAACCGGCAGCAAGCCCAAGTCCGATGTCATGAATCGTGAGTTGCAAAGCCAGGACGCGCGGATGAAATATCTGTCCGCGAAGAATCGTCGGCGAGAGTTGCTGAAATCGGTTGAAACGTTGGCCGCTGAGCGCGAGTCGTTTGCGGCGTCCTGGAGAACCAAGACGGTTTCAGATTTGGTTTCAGTACGCGAGCAGTTAGCGCAAGTCGAACAGGAATTAAGCAAGGCGAATAAATCGAATGAGTTTGTGGATTTGGTTGTGCCCGATGACTTGCCGTACAAGGAGTTTGTCGTGCTCGAGGTCGCTGAAAAGTCGGTTGGCTCGATCATGCAAACCGGAGAACCGCTTTTCAAACTGATTCCGGTCGGCGTTCCGATGGAAGTCGAAGTCGAAGTCGACGGCAAAGACGTGGCGTTGATTGCAACCGCGACACCGGAACAAGTTCAAGCATTCGTCGACGATCCGAAAAACGAATTGCCTAACGGAAGCGACGTGCGAATCAAACTGTCTTCGTTTCCGTATCAAAAGCATGGAACGCTCGATGGTGTCGTGCGAACGATCAGCGAGGGCTCGTTTGAGAAGCAATTACCCGGAGGTGTTACCAATGGCGTGACGACTTATAAGGCCCGGGTGACAATCCTCGACCCGGAACAGCTTGAACGCGTGCCAGATAATTTTCGACTGATGCCGGGAATGACCGCAGCCGCTGAGATCAAAGTCGGTCGCCGCAAAGTGATTGAGTATTTGCTTTATCCACTGTTTCGCTACATGAACGAAGCAATCCGTGAACCGTAGAGCAGTGCCGGGCCGCGTTTGATAAATGACAAAACATAAATTCTTGGGTGAGTCGTAACATCGTGGTGATCGCCTGGTCGTAGCTTTCGACGGAGCATGTCAGGTCAAATTATTTACAAAGTGGACCGGTTGGTTATACTGGTGCGTCGCGGTGAGCTGGTCGGACCGCTACTAGGAAGTGCTTTCTGTGTCGTCAATCGAAACGTTGGGATCGAAGCGTTGGCGTTGGCGTTGGTTAACTGCATTTGTTTTCAACGACGATGATTACTTGGCATTCGAGCGAGTCACTCACCCAGCACTCGAGAACAACCGATGCGAATCACGGGCTATTGCCCAATACCGAAATCTGGCATTTTTTATCGTGGCCAGAGAATGACTACAGTACAAACAGAGGCACCGACATTAGTTCGAAGCGTTTTGCTGGTTCGATTGTGAAACGATATCTGAGCTCTTGAGTGCTGTTCAATCTCATTAAATATTTCTGGTCTCAAAGCATGTGCTCAAAGTCAATTTTTTCGATTCAGACAGCGTCTTGGTTTGTCTTTGTAGCGTTTTCATGCCTGATCGTTTCTACTGCGGCAGATGCGTTTCAGGTCAATCCGGTCCAAGCTGATTCGGCAGATTGGGAGCAACTGGAATCTCGATTGGTGAAAGCGGCTACGCATGCTCGAGCTGCGACGGTCGCGATCGAATTGGCTGACGGTTCAGGGGGGGCTTCCGCAGTTATCGTTTCGCCAAAGGGGCTTGTGATGACGGCAGGCCATTGTGTGATAAAGCCGCACACCGATTTTATCGTCATTCTTCACGATGGTCGCAGTTTTCCTGCAAAGGGATTGGGGCTTGAATCGTCGTACGACTGTGGATTAATCCAGATCGATGAACAGGCACTTGGCCAGCAAGAGATTCCGTATGCGGAACTTGGTTGGTCTGCCGAACTGAAGCCCAACCAACCCATTTTTAGTCTTGGACATGGGGGCGAGTACAACGAGGCGCGCGGTGCGTACTTGCGATTTGGACGCGTGGTCAATGCTTGTTCAGAAAACGGCTTTATTGAATCCACTTGCATGATGGAACCGGGGGATTCAGGTGGACCGTTATTTGATCTCAACGGACGCGTGGTTGGGATCCACAGTATGATCAATCAGCCAGAAGATGAAAATTTTGACGTGCCAGTTGATGTCTACCGACGCTACTGGAGCCAGCTCAACAAACCGAAAAAATTTCGCTGGAACCGAGCAGAACTGAACGCGAGCTTCGGGATTCGACTGCTGCGAGGACGCGTGGGATCGAGTCCCAAAAAAGCCTGTGTGCGTGTGACACGCGTGGCGCAGGATTCGTGGGCCGAGCAACAGGGTTTTGAGAAGTCTGATCTGATTCTTTCTTGGGCTGGCGTGAAGCCGACGAATCCAAAACAGCTGAACATGCTAATGATCAAGGGTTTGTTCCTAAAAGAAAAATCTGTCGCGATTGTCATCAGCCGCGAAAACAAACAGGTCGAAATGAACGTTGATTTTTCTAAGTTATCGCAATCCATCACAAATAAGTTTGGTCAATACCGCCGCCAACCAGAAAAACTGGTCCAGCCGATTCACGAACTAAAAAACATGCAGCAAAGTTTCGCATCCTTGGAGGAACGCTTAGACGACTTTGCGGTCATCATCGAGAATGGTGAAAAATCCGAATCCGATTCAAAATCGTTTGGAATGTTGGTTCGGTTGGAAGGGGAGCCGAAGGCTTGGGTTGTTGCGAAGTCTTCGCTCGTCGAGTCCGAGACTCCTTTTGTTTCGCTTAAAGAAAAAGGTCGTGAGCAGCGAATCAAAAGTCACGTCGTTGCCCGCGATCCAGAAAACGATCTGGCGTTGCTGAAGATAAAACTCGATATCCCAGCCATTAACCTTGGAAAAGAACTTGAGAAAGAATCCGAGAAACCCCGTCCCTCGTTGAGTGTTGGAAAGCTGTTGGTTTCCGCGAGCCCCATCGATGGAGGCGAGGTTAGCGTACTGGGTTCCCTCGAAACAGATTCGCGTGGACGAGGCTTTGTCGGTGTGATTCCAAAAGACCGACAGCATGAATTTGTCGTTGAAGAAGTGACCGAAGGGTCTCCAGCAGAAAAAGCAGGTATCGAAGCCGGCGACCAGATCACTGAAGTCTGTGGTGAAAAAGTCAACGTGCAATACGACGTGATTAGGATTCTTCTAGCAACGAAGGTCAACCAAACGATCGAAATCAAGATCTTGCGAGATGGGAAAGAGCTCGAATTGAAAACGACGCTGGGCCAAGTGCCCGAGGGGGTCCAGTCAGCAATGGAGGGCACTCACATCGCAAGTTTTTTTGCCGGCGGGCGCAGCAAAGTCAGCGGCTTTCCATGTGTGTTCTTGCACGATGCTCGGGTCGCGGCTGCTGAGTGCGGTGGACCCGTTTTCGATCGCGATGGCAAATTCCTGGGGATGAACATCGCACGCGCAAGTCGCACGCGAACCTATTTATTGCCGGCTCGAATTGTTCGAGAATTTGTAAGTTCGAATCAAGACTGAATTGAAAACTATCAAAACTACTAATTTGGATTCTAAATCTATCATGACAAAAATAAATAGTGGAAGCCTTACCTTAATAGGAGCCTTTTTGTTGGCGATCAGCGCCCCTGTTTTTTCAACAGCCTCATTTGCTCAGGCAGAGAAGGACAAACCGGCTGTCAAAAAGCAAGATGCCGAAAAGACTGATGAGGCCGGCAAGACTGACAAGCCCGACAAAAGCAAAAAAGACGATGTGAGCGATGAAGAGCAAATCGAAGAGTTAATCTTGGACATCGACGAATTGATTTATGACAAAAAGCTGGAGCAAGCTGCAAAGCTGATGACAAAGGAAGGGCAAAAGATCATCTTTTGGGAGGCGATCATTGACGACGCGATTTTGGTCAATTCCATCGAAAAGGGGACAGAAGCTAGCGACCAAGAAAAAGAGTACGCAAAGAAGCTTAAGAAGCTGTTCGCAAAATTCAAATTTAAGATCGACCTGGAATTTCCAGATGATGGAGCTTCCGAAGAAGAGCATGCAAAATTCGATGAGAAGATGAGTGAGCTTGCAAATGCAATTGTCAAGCGAAAAGACCGGTGGGAAATCGCCAAAGGAGTTGAGGAAATTTACGGCGAAGCACCAATTTCACTTTTCGCTGGAGACATTTTAGAAATAGAGATTGAGAAAGACATCGCCAAAGTGGAGATGGAATCGCAATTCGGTCCGATGCATGTGCTGCTAAAGCGGTCGAAAAAAACGTGGCTGTTTGACGGGTTCGAAATCGAATTCATGATGGGCGGCGGTATGAAGTTGATCGAAGACATCCAGCTATCTGGTGAGTCTGTAAGTGGCAAAGAGCTTTCGCTTAAGGACTATCGGGGCAAGGTCGTGTTGGTCGATTTTTGGGCTACCTGGTGCGGTCCTTGTATTGCAGCAATGCCCAAGCTTAAAAAAATGCATGAGGCATTACACGGACACGGTTTTGAAATTCTGGGTGTCGCCGCTGACGAGAAAGCTGCTGTCAAAAAGTTTTTGAACGAGCGCAAACTGCCCTGGAAAAGTATCCTTGATGAGTCCGGTGAGATTTGTGACGAGAACGGTGTCGACGCCTTTCCCACCGTTCTGTTGGTTGACAAAAAAGGGAATCATGTCGCTTCCAATCTTGAAGGATCCGAGTTGTTCGAAAAGATCGTAGAGTTGCTTGAACTGGACGAGAAGCAAGTAAAAGAAGCAAAATCCAAGATGACAAAGAAGACACCGGAAGGTTCGAAGACTGGTACTCCGAGTGAAAAGTAAATCATCAGTTAAAGGAAGCATCCAAGGAAGCGTCCAATAACTGTTGCATCTTGGGTTCAGTGGCTTCGAGGAAAATGACGGGCTGGAAGCCTATTCTGCCTATTCTGCCAATTCGTTTGAGGTGGATTGGCTAAAACTCGAACACCACGTAGGTTGACTTCTCCGACGGATCTTCTGGGTAGACTTGCTTGAGTGTCGTAGAAGGACGACCGAGTCGGATTGCAAGATCCACAGTCCCTTGAGGGATCAATAAATGCGTCGCTTCGTAACGATTGGCTATCTCTTTCAAATACTCATCTGAGTACCACATCAATCCCTCTTCGTATCGACGCTGAGGTTCGTAAAGTTCCTTGAGTCGTAGGTCCCATTCCAGAATTCCCAGAGAGTCCTGCGGAATGTCTTTCCAGCAGACAATTTCAGATCGGCCCGCGTACCACTTGAACGTCTGTTGCTCATGAGGAGTGATGAACGTTGCATACTCCGGTGTGTTGGCCGCGATCCAGCGACAGGCCTTGATCCAGTTGTGATAGGTGTCCATCGTCCGGTCAAAATCATCGTCGTATTTGGGTAGCGAGCGCAGATCGGCGCGCGGCCTGGGATCCGCAAATTTCCCGACGACTAACAGTCCTGTGGCGGCCACGATGCAGCTGATGAAAACCAGACAGCTCAACCGTGTTGTGATTCGACGGTCAGTCGAAATCCAGACGTAAATTACAAGACAACTGGAGATCGCTGTCGCAGCTGGAATGGCAAAGTCAGACAGCCGGAACCAGTAGAGCCTCAGCAATCCGGCTGACCACTGAGCCAGTTGTTGGTTTTGCTCCGCGAGACCACTAAGCAACAATCCGCCAAAAGAGATCAACAGTGAAGCAATGCAGAAAAAGTAGAAGGGCAACATCCTCCGATACATCATCCTGTAACGTGACTTTAACCAGCAACTGAGCAGGTAACAGAAAACGATGATCACAGTGAATCTAGCGACATGCAGAACCGGAAACGAGTCGAACGTCAGGTGGTGAGCGATCCGGTGGTGAACGTAGATCATGCGGGCCGCAGTTGAGTGCTCCGGACTGGCTGCCTGGTCAGCCAGCAATGGTGGGATCAATCCCAGCAGTCCGATTGCAGCTCCTGCGCAGAATGGCAACAGTTGCGATTTGATTTTGAAGACGGTGCTTTGGAATCGAGACCGGTTGGATCTAGACTCATCAAATTCGGTCAACTGCATCGCGATCCAAGCGAAGGCTGCCGCGATGAATGCCCAGCCGCCGACCAGAACGTGGAACGCCATGGAGCAGCCGAGCATCGGCCAGGCAAGCCTCCAGTCGCGACTGACGATGCTTCCCAGCGCCATCAAAACAAAGAAGTATGCGAACCCCTTGGCTTCGAATCCCCCGACGACCCACTCGCCGGCCAGGTGGAATCGTTCGTTGAGTAGCAGAAAGAAGATTGCCGCTAGAACGGACAGCCCCCGGGCGGGCAAGAGTTTCCAACAAAACCGCTGCCACGCCAGCGCCAACAAAGCCCACGTAACGATTCGCCCAATCCAAGCGACGATCGAAAGCGAAAACAACTTGGTCAGCCAGCCCGTCAAAACATAGAAGATCCAATGGGCGAACGAAGAGCCGAGAAAGATATCACCTGCGCACCAATCGGGATTCCAATAGTGTTTGGCTTTTGTCAGGTAGTGCGACTCGTTAACATCTGGTGGAAGTTGGCCCGCGATCAGTGCAAAGCAAAGAAAGATCAGCGACGTTTCGAGAAGTCCACGAATTTTGTCCTGCCTCCTCGCAGCCGGCTTTGAAGAAGACGAAGGTCCATCTGTGTAGCCAATATCGCTTAAATCTGCTTGTTCCTTTCCTGATGCGGCCTGATCTGGTTCACCATGGTTAATCTGAAACCATGTTTGAAATACACTAGAGGCAGGATCTGAAAGACGACGCGCAACGCAAACTCTTTTCAAATTCAGATTTTTCAAATTCGAAAACATGGCAGGCGTCTTCAGATTTAATGCATAAAAGACTTGGTAGAAATACGGTTGTACTCTTAGGTGTCGGTCATACCAATGCCCATGTATTGCGAATGTGGAAAATGAATCCGCTTGAGAATGCTCAACTGGTTTGCATTTCGAATTTTCCCACAGCAACTTATTCCGGCATGTTACCGGGAGTTCTGGCTGGGCAATACGACGTCGATGCGATGGAGATCGACTTAGTCCGTCTATGCTCGTCCGCCGGTGCACGACTGATTATCGGCGAAGTGACCGAAGTTGACCATGCTGACCGACAGATTCGCTTTCGCGACCGCCCTCCCCTAGCCTTTGATGTACTTTCGATTGGCATTGGTTCTCGGCCAACGTTTGCTGGGGTAAATATCGAGAGCTCCAGTTCGCTGGTCGCGGTCAAGCCGATGCAGAGTTTTCTGGAACGTTTGAAAACGAAACTGATGCAGGTCAGTCAAACCGCTCAGCCTGGCGCAGTCCCGCCCAGGATTGTTGTCGTTGGCGGTGGGATCGGAAGTATCGAGATTGCGTTTTGTCTTCACCGTCGTATCCAGAAAGCCCCCGAGAGTTTGGGGCTTGGCTCGGGTGTGACCGCGGAATTGTCGTTGGTGACCGGGGGCAAGCGTGTTGGTGCTGGTTTGCTGGACACGACTCAGGACAAGGTCCGAGAGCAGTTCGCCGATCGAGGGATCACGCCAGTTGAGGGCTCGCGAGTCGTCGACATAAAAGCTGACCATTTGATGCTTGCCAACGGCAACCGGGTTGATGCCGATGTAGTAATCTGGGCGACTAGTGCTGTTGCTCCAGAATTGCTTCGCCAAATCGGTTTCGAAACTGACGGTCGGGGTTTTCTCTTGACACGTCCAACGTTGCAGACCGTTACCAGTGATCGGGTCTTTGCCGTTGGTGATTCAGGGACAATCGTCGATGCCAATCTGGTGAAGGCCGGCGTCTATGCCGTTCGTCAGGGCCCCGTGCTGTGGGATAATATTCAACGCTTGGTCTCTGAGAGACAGTTGCTCGACTATGTGCCGCAGTCCGGATTTCTCAAATTGATCAACACGGCTGATAAAAAGTCGATCGCTGAGTACAAGGGGAAAACGATTTACTCGGGGTGGTGTTGGAAGCTGAAGAATCGGATCGACGTCAAGTTCATGAAAATGTATCAGGACTACACGCCGATGGAGATGGACCATTCCCCTCCTGTTTCGCCGGACGAGATCATGCGTTGTCTCGGTTGCGGCGGAAAAATCGGCAGCAAGTTGCTCGGCGAAGTGCTCTCTGAGTTGGAAGTGCCGCTGCATGAGGATGTTCTGATTGGACTGGATAATCCCGACGACGCGGCGGTTGTTCGGACTTATGACGACCGCGTGACGGTGACGACTGATTTTTTTGCCAGCCCGTTTGACGATCCCTATTTGGTGGGCCGGATTGCGTTGCTTAATTCCGCCAGCGATTGTTGCGTCATGGGGGCTCAGCCGACTGGTGGACTGGCGATCGTGCAATTACCGCTTGGTCATCCACGCGCCCAAGCCCAAGTCATGCGCGAGTTGATGGCCGGTGGAGTCGAAGAGCTGAAGAAGATGAACGCTACGATCGTTGGTGGGCATTCAATCGAAGGGCCACGGATTACGATTGGCTATACCATTCTTGGCCGCCAGTTGGTCGATCCGAAGACAAAGGGGATGTTGCAAACCGGCGATCAGTTGGTGATGACGAAGTCGATCGGGACGGGCGTTTTGTTGGCGGCGCTGATGCAGGGGAAATTGCCCGGTGCGGCTTATCAGCCCCTGATCACTGCGATGTTGCAAAGCAATTACGTTGCTCTGCGTTTGATTCAGGAGTTTGAAATCTCAGGCATCACCGACGTTACCGGTTTTGGTTTGGCTGGGCATCTGGCTGAAATGCTCAGCGCGAGTCAGCGGTCGGCGGAGATTCAAATGTCTGATGTACCGGTATTGCCGGGGTGCCAAACTCTAATCGAATCCGGAATCGAAAGTACCTTAGCCCCTGACAATCGGTTGGTCTCGGAGAAGGTGAAGTTCCAATCGGCTCGATCGGATCTCGAAATCGCGAGTCTGTTTGACCCTCAAACCAGCGGTGGTCTATTGTTTGGAGTCGCCGAGGGTAAAGCTCAACGCGTCATTGATTTCTTGAAGAATGAAGGATTTGGCGACACGACGATTATTGGGCAGGTTGTCGATCCGGCAGATGGCGTTTGTTCGCTGAAGGTCAATTAGTTTGGTAGCGCCAGTTCTATCAGCAATAAAGCCGAGGTAGATAGTATCGCCCCTCTCCGAGGTTGTGATTTTGGGAACACGCCCCAGCAACCATCCGATTTTAAAGCGATTTACGTCAACTGGCATCTGAAATGGTAACCCGACGCGTTAGCGAGGGATGATGTAGAAATTGATTGAGTCCCTCGCTTACGCGTCCTGTTTCCACTGCGCTTTGCTTTGGGACCTTCGAAGTACGAACAGGAGAGGCGTGACGCAGTTCATCGCCCAACGTAATGCGAGCGCCGAAACGAGCTCATTAAATCACAAGTTGTTCGAGTCGTAAAAATTTCGGTCTCGGCTGGGAGAGGTTGCGATTTTTTCAAAACACTCCTTAACAACATCAGCCGTTTTGGCGATAGCCACGGTTAATGGCAGTTCAACCGGGGCTATCGCCCAAACGGCTAATAAAATCACA
>CALJOA010000026.1 GCA_937981585.1 uncultured Pirellulaceae bacterium
TGCGGAGGACGCCTAATCGTTTTGCTCCAGTGCTTGCTCAGCGAATCGGCAGAACGCATTGGCCAGTTGGATTTGCCCGGGGGTTCGACACTCGGGCTCGAACAGCTTCGGCGAGCTAACGATGATCGCAAGGCATCGGGCGCGGCTGGTGGCCACGTTCAGACGATTGGGATTGTAGAGAAAGCTCATCCCACGAGGTGCCTCTTCGGCAGAGGATGAAGCGGTCGAGTAAATAACGATTGGAGCTTCTTGCCCCTGGAATTTATCAACTGTGCCAACCCTTGCTCGATCACCCAGCTCTTTTTGCAAGGCGTTGACTTGGGCATTGAACGGAGCGACGACCAGAATGTCGTCTTCGCCAATGGTTTTTAGCTCACCTTCCATATCAGACCATTGGTGCTCGCCGTCAAGAATCTGATCGACAATCTTTGAAATGACTTCGATCTCTTCGTAGCTGCGGTTTTGATTGCCTTCGTGGTCAACCTCAACGCGAATGAGACCATGGCCAATGAATGGCGATGGCCCAAATACTTCCTGACGCTCTAGCCCCGACTGACTTTCGAGGCGTCCGTCATAGAACTGCTCGGATGTAAACTGGCAGATCGACGGACAGAGTCGCCAAGTCGTATCGAGAAACAACCCGCGATCAGGGGCGATGGTCGCACTTCCATCAAGCAAGTGATTCAATGCTGCAACCTCCGCTCCCTCTGGATGCGAACCTAGTTGCGGTTGCTCAAGTTGCTGTGGATCCCCCAGTAGGATCAAGTTCTTCGCGCAACGACTCGCGGCCAACGCGATAGCAAGTGACATTTGGCCGGCCTCGTCGATGAACAAATAGTCCAGCTTGTCCTCCATCTCGTGATTCGACCAAAGCCATGCCGTGCCGCCAACAACCTTCCCCTCTTCGACCGCAGCGATCCCGGCCTTGGTGTTCTTCAGTATTTCAATCCCAGCGGGGTAGTCGTCTGATGGTTTGCTGCGACGATGAGCAATCTGTATCTCAGTGTCCGCGAGGCGTTCCTGAGATCTGGAAAGCAGGTTAGCAATAACTTTATGGCTGATCGCACAGACGCCGATTCGCTTGCCGGCTTTGGCTAGCTCCGCGATCATGTGACTGCCAACATAGGTCTTTCCCGCACCGGGTGGGCCCTGAATCGGAAGGACGCTATTGTCCAAGGCTGATGCAACTCGGGTGGCGACATCGACTAAGTCGCCTTCGAGCGGCAGAGCCAAATCCTTCAACCGTGGAGCATTTCTGGCCAGCAAGTCATATCGGGCATTTTTCAGTTCATCTAAACTCGCTCTATGCTCGATCAGGTGCTTGCCCAGTTCCCGTAATGACTCGGGCATTGGGTCTGGGCGGATGTTGTCATGTACAAACACAGACGTCGGATGAACGTCTATAGCTTTGCCGGATTTCTTGATGTCCACAATGCCGTTCGCCGAGTCGATGAATGAAACCGTTCCGACTCCATCGCCCAAGACTTCAACGAGCTGATCGCCTCTGGCTAAAGATTCTTCTTGAGGCTCAAACCTATATCGGTGGATTGGGTTCCGGTCTCTCGGGCCACCGGGGACTTCTTGTTCGAATGTTAGCCCTGTGATGGCCGTCTTCTCGTAGAGCAAGTCTTCTGGCTCCAGATTGTGACGGCGAAAGTACTCCCACCATGCACATTTGTCTTCACGCCGAAAATAGTCGAGCAAGTGTGCGAGCAACCAGCAAGCGTTCTCTTCTTTGGTTTCAGGTAATTCATCAATGCCCTGGACGAGACCGTCGAACACTGCTTGAACTTCCGCTTCCAGTTCGGCGACACGTTCAGTTGGTTCGCCGTAACGTCGCTCGGGTCGTGCAATCTCAACGCCGGTGTCGGCAAGCTCTGCCCGGCGACTTTCTAACCACTTCTGTAGTTCGTACGTTGAAATACAGTCATCCTGGTTGTAGACACGAACGATGTCTTTATCCGGCTCCTGTATCTCCGACTCAACCCCCAGCTCCAACGCACGCTCGACACGGTGTAGCGCAGGCCGAACTTTCTCCAGCTCTGCAAGCCGCTCGTATTTGTAGAATGCTTCCAAGTTCTTAATTGAGTATCGTTCGACGCCAAGCGTCATGCTCTGCCGCGTTACTGCATAGAGGTCGACGAACTTTTCAGCTCGCAACAGCCGGTCGAGCTCAGACTCGTAAACTGCATACCGCATCGCAAGACGCTTCATCGCAGCTGGCTCATAGGGCGCGTAGTGATAAATATGAAAGTCTGGATTGGCTTCCCAGCGATCGAGCAGGAACTTCATGAAGTCCATGAAGGCGACTTTTTCCGACTTGCGATCCAAACACCAAACGTAGTGGTACTGAGTGCCTTCGCCGTGCTTCATGCAGATGCCGAACAGGTATTCGAGAACACCACCTTTGACGTGCGGATCGCCCTCAAGATCAAAGTACACGTCTCCTGCATCGGGCTGCGGCAAAAGACAAAACCCCCGTCCGTCTTCAATCTCATTGAACTCATAAAGATCTTCACCAGACTTCCGAGACTTAAACTGGAGCTTCGCTTGTCGATGGATCTTGTCGTAGACGGCACGAGACCCACGCTTGGGACGTTCTTTAAGCGGAGTGTAGGCAGTAGCAAGTGACTCCAAGGTGTTGATTCCCTGTCGTCGTAGTTCAGCAATATGGCTCTTGGATGCGCCAGCGACGAAAGTCAAGTGATCGTCTTCCCGGCGCCGCTCATTACACTTCAGCCACCATCGGCAGACGTCGCAGTGTTGGGTGGGTTCGGGATAAGTCTGCTTTAGCGAATCCGATTCCACCGCGTCCATGAACTGCCGCTTGATCAATCGGTAGTAAGACAAGAAGTCATCGACACGGAAAGAGTCATACGCGAACGGCTCGCCTGGCTTTACGACCGACATCATCCGAGGCATCGTTCCCTGGATTCCGGATACGATTTCGCTGTACAGGCAAAGCTGAAGTATCGTCCCGGCCCTAGTGTTCTGGGAGAGCTTGGCGTCGGTAACTTCATACGACCAATCGCCAAGTTCGCTGGGCGAATCTACCTTGATCAAGAAGTCGGCCCGACCTCCCCATTGGCCACGCTGCAAGGCAGCCTGGACGATGACATCAGCTCCAGCAGTCATCGCATCACGAGTTTTTTCAATTCCGGCAGCTCCACTGAACTCGCGGATCTCAACAACAGAGAGTCCAGATTTCTTTAGGTGTTGGATGTATTCATCTTCGTGCTTCAATCCACGTTCAATGAGGACATCCAAGATAGGGTCTGAACGAAAAATGGTTTCGAGCGAGCCCTCAGCATTTAGCTTGTTGAGCAGCGTCAGGTGCTTACAGCCAAGATGATTGGCGAGATCTGTGGCAGAAAAGACAAGTTGATCGGAAAGGATTTGCATCTAGGTATCTGGTTTTTTCGGGGACGGAGGGACACCAATGACAACGATAACGCAGTTGCAATCGCATCGGCAAACATAACAACTTAACCTACTGTTGGAATCGAACGTAGCTACCGAGCGATTCGCTAATGGCTAAAAAATGACATCCACCCCCGGCGAGGCCGGGAGGGATGCAGTTTCCCGATGGAGAAGTTAAGTCTGCGATCACCTACACCACCAGCGCGGCAAGGCATCGGACAGTAATGGGTGCACACCGTTGAATACTCCATCTTGGCGTTTTTCACACGCATTGGAAACGACAGCCAACAGTTTGCCGTCTAAAACAATCGGCCCGCCTGAAGCTCCGGGATAAATTCTGTCTACTGCATCCAAAGAGACACGGTTGGGAAACACACGATAGATTGCTCCCTCAACCCAATCGCCGTCGCGGTTCCGAACGTGGGCTTGAGAGTCGGGAATGAATTCATCCAGATAAACTTCGATTTGTGATTGCGGTGCGCAATCTTCGTACGCCTTGGCTTCCGCCGGAAAAGACGCTCGATCAGGACATCCAAGAATGGCCAGATCTGAGACGGGATCGGCAAACTCGATGTTTGCGTAGAAAGACCTTCCCGTCATCGTAGTGAGTTTAACTGGCGGGTTTGTTCCAAGGCTCGGTTCGTAGTTTGAACCTGAACTCGAATCCTTCCAAAACCTTAATGAAATGCAGTGGCATGCCGTGAGGATTTTCTCTCCAACGACAATAGCCTTGCCGTCCAGTTCGGTCATGACAACATGTTCGTCAAAAATATCAAAGTTGCTCGGCATCGTTCATTTTCATTTCGAGAAAAGCGTGAAATTGTTTAGTGGCGAATTTCATTGTAGCGGCCGGCCTCGATAGCTAAAAAAAAATGGCATCCGTCCCGCCGGCGAACCGACGGGACAGTACCAATGGTAATGCGTCAAGTTATCGTTTGCGTCGAATTGGGTCAGGCCGCAGAAGTCCTTCACTGAAAAAGCAGCTAATTGTCACTACGAGACAGACAACAAACACCGTCGCCGACTTAAACAATAGTGCAGCAAACGCTGACATTGCTAACGCGATATATGTATAGATCACGTTGAGTTTATTTCGCGCCCTCAATCGCCTCTCCTTTCGTTATCCACGCCACGCGGCACATGCCTTTTGATAAGGGCAAGTGCTGCATGTCATGGGATTCTTGTTTGGATAAAAAACACCAGTCGCAATTGCGTCGAGCGTGATGTTTGCAATCAACTTCGTTCGTTCGATTCGTCGCCAACTGGATTGGACAGCAAATCGCTCAACGGTTGGCGACTTGGTTTTAGTGATGACGACAAATTCAAAGCTCAGCTTCTTATTGCGATTCGCGATCGCATGAATGGCTCTCACCTGGCTGGATGTTGCCTTTCTCGGTTGGGATCCATTGGTCTGAGTGGCGACTCGATTGGTTGTCGGCGACTGGTGTTGGCCACCAACTTGAGAAGCTTGTTTCGCTTCACTCTCTGACAGTTCAGCTTCGACCGCTTCCCGACACGCTGAATAGGCTCGTCGCACCGCGTCTTGGAACCGATCGGTGCTGCCATTGTCGTAGCCGCCGTCGAGCTCGAACTCGACATTGCAAGTGGCTCCAAGTGAACCGAAATTTTGTTGGCCAACTTTCTTCGACAGTCCGACGTTGATTCGTACTGGCATGTTGCCTCCTTGGTTAGGTGAATTGATTTTGAATGAGAAAGAGCCGCTGGAGCGCGAAGCACCAGCGACTCTTTCCCATCTGAAATTGTTCGTAGAACTAGCCGTAGCGTACGACTACGAAAATGCCAAAACCAACGGCGATCCAAAGCAGGAATGCCGCTGGGCCGATGAAGATTGTTGCAATAGCACAGCTCGCCATCAGCAAAGCAATCGGCTTGGCGAGGATTTCAAAATTTGAAGCCAAGTTCGTGTTCTCCCACTAACATGATTCGTAAAAAGACTGCGTTGCGCCAGACGGGCCATCCCAGTCGATACACTGAGCTGGCATGTCTGCCGTTTCAAATTCAAAGACATCTTCTGGGAAAGCCCCAACAAGGCTGAAACCTCGTTGTTCAATAGTCTCGACGTCTTCTCCAGTTGCTCTTGCTACCGCATTGAGTTCCGCTTGGGTCATCATAATTCTCCGTGAAAGATGACCGCCCCAAACGGAGCGGCCTGCATAAAACAAGTCCGCCCCGCACACGCGGAGCAACATAAATTGAAGGTGTGTCTACTCGACTGGAGCTTTCGCCAACCAGTGATCTCGTAGCCACTGAACCTCTGCCGCGAGGGCATGAGTTCGTTTGTCAAACGGGCCAAG
>CALJOA010000027.1 GCA_937981585.1 uncultured Pirellulaceae bacterium
TCCCGAAGAAGCAGTTTTGTAAACACGGCTTGGGATCGGAGAGCTACTTTCTTACAAACTAACTAACTACGTTACAATGAAACCCAAACAATAAAATCATGCCAACCACTGCTGGAGCAAATCATGTCAGACGAAACTACCAAGGGCACAATCCTTGTTGTCGATGATGACGAAGTCCTGCGCAGTCGCTTGGAAAAGTCATTCGTCAGACGCGGCTGGCACGTATTCACCGCCGAGGGATTTGAGCAGGCAATCGATCATGCCAAAAACCACCAACCCAGCCGAGCCGTTTTGGATCTCAAGATGCCGGGCCACTCTGGATTGGAAGTGCTACACGGAATCCGTGAAGCCTCACCCGAGACAAAATGCGTTATCCTGACCGGATATGGCAGCATCACCAACGCCGTCGAAGCCGTCAAGCTGGGCGCGGTCGGCTATGTCACCAAGCCCGCCGACGCCGACCAGGTCTTGGCGGCTTTTGATGAAGGACCTTCACCCACTCCCGAGTTTCCCCCGCCTTCGCTGGCAGCAGTTCAATGGGAACACATCCAGCGCGTACTGGCCGATTCGGGCGGGAACATCTCAGAAGCAGCTCGACGATTGGACATCCCCCGCCGAACGCTGCAACGCAAGCTGAAGAAGAACGCGCCGTAGAAGCTGGCAAACCAGTGGGTGCAAGCCATTGCTTTTTCTTTAGATTTATCGCCACGGTTTCATGTACAACTTCGAATCAATGATCCATTTTTTTCGTCCTGAGAAAAAACTCCTCCTCCACGTCATACTACCGGCTTTGATGGTTGCGAGTTTGATTTCTGGTTTCGGCTCAACAGCTGATTCGCAAACGGCAACTCAATCACCCGCGCCGTCGCGTTGGCCCCAGTTTTGTGGACTAGAAAACGGCGGACGGGCATGTCCAATTTCCGAGAAATCGCCCAAGAACATTGTCTACATCATGCTCGATGATGCTGACTACTTCGATTTCAGTTTCAACAACCATCACCTTAAAGAAGGCGACGCGCGAACTCCAAACATTGATTCGCTGCGCAACGCCGGTCGGTTGATGACTAGATTCTATACCGCGTCTTGCATTTGCTCACCGACTCGCATCAGTGTGCTGACTGGCTGCAGCCCGGTTCGCTTTGGCGCGCTCGACACCTGGCCCAGCGTGCGGACAGTGAACCAGGGGCAGCCCGGAACTCAGGGACTTCCCAGCGACATTCCTCACATGGGCGTAGTGATGCGCGGGCTTGGAAAACGGACTGGTCATTTCGGCAAGTGGCATGTCGGACTCAACCGAGAGAAATACCGCCCGGCGAGTATGGGATTCGATGAGTTTACAACCTATCAAAATACGAAAAAGGTCGTCGCCTGGTCGGGTAAGTTTCTGTTTCACAGTCGAACCGGAACGGTTGAAAAAGACGTGGACTACATCGACCGTTACTTTACCGACGAAGTTCTCGGGTTCATCGATCGAAACAAAGACTCCCAGAACGGGTTCTTCATCAACTTCTGTCCGTTGACGCCGCACTATCCCTGGACGCCGCCTCGCAATTTTGACAACTCGAAATACGGATTCGACTTGTCGATCAAACGTGGCAAACTCCTAGGCATGATGCAAACGATCGACCAGGAGATCGGGCGGATCGTCGAAAAACTCAAATCGATCAACCAGCTTGATGACACTTTGTTACTGATCACCAGCGACAATGGTGGACAGAGGATGGTTCAAAATCTTGAGCGTTGGCAAAAAGGTTGCAAAGGCAATTTCCTCGAGGGCGGTGTTCATGTTCCGCTTGTTGCCCACTGGCCCAATGGAATCGCGCCTAACACCTCCAACGAGACGGTAATGACGACTTACGATTTGATGCCGACATTTGTTGAAATGCTGGGAGGTGATCCGACCGAAATAGAATCCAAGATCGACGGACGCTCCAAAGCGATCTCGCTGGTTGGAGACGCTCAGCTGTCGCACGCTCCAATCCTGTGGGAGATCAGCGGCGGCCCCAAGCGAACCAAGAACGAACAGGCTCAGCGAACCTATGCGATGCGAACCGGCCCGTACAAAATCGTCAAAGTTGAGGGCCGGACTTTTCCTGTCACCAAAAATGCGCTGATGATTTACAACATGGATACCGATCCTCGGGAAATCAAAAATCTTAATACCGACAAAGAGCTAACCAAGAAACTTTATTCTGAGCTTCAATCAATGCGTTGGCAATGGAGCCGGCTGGATGGTTTTCCTGATACCGCGTCTGACAAAGTCGTCATCCCGTTTGACCCACGATTCGATATCGGTACTCGTGATATGCATTTGAGCTTGAAAGTGAAAGTCCCTCGCACCGTGGCTACAGCCCGGCTGATCTACAAGAACGGCAGAACTCAGAAAGCGACTCTCAACAGTCGACGCCAAGTCGAATGGACCGTGCTCGGTGCAACTCCCAAAGGAAAGCCAGTCGCGATGACGTTGAGGTCGGATCCCCTGTCTCCCGATGTTCACAGTCTGGTCCTCAGCGTTGGAGGGTTTAAGTCGGACCCCTCAAGACTGGAGTTGATCGTTGACGGAAAAGTCGTCGACCAGTCGGATCGATTTAAATCGCAAATGCACGCTCTTTGGAGTGACCATGCCGAGGCAACTGTGGGTGACAAGGATTTGGAACTTGGCGACATTCGTTTTCACCTCACAAAATTCTGGCCCAACGAAACACCCAATTGATCATTGAGTCAATTCGCCCAGTGTTTCGAAACGTTCTTAGAATCGCGTTCTGTGACTTCTTACCCCAAGGTCGTGTTAACGTTTGGGGAATTTGGGCATGGCGATCGACTTTAGAATTTCGAAATCCCCTTTAAAAACCCGCATAACACGTCATTTTCCAATCAAAACTTGGTAATCGAAGCCTTGGATTGCATTGCATTGCCGGTTTGTCGATCTATAGTTTAGAGCTGTTCTTTCCCCATTCTTTCGCTACGGAAGATTCAACTTAAACGTAAGTTTCCACCAATGAAGTCCCAGCATTTTTTATTCTCTACGCTTTTATTGACGCTCGCCTGCTTCCTACCCAGCCAAGCCGACGCACAAACCGATGTGGTCGCGTTTTGGCATTTTAATGGTTTCGATTTTGAGGCCGAACTTGCAACGATTCCGGAAGACATCGCTGGAAGGTTCGATGTAAACGCTGATGTCAACAATACAGTTGGATCTGCTGTGCTACAGGCCTATTTGGGAGATGCAACCCAACTCGATGGCAATGGAGGTTCCGGTTTCACCGGCTACGTATCACCAATAAGCGGTGCTGACCCTGACCCTGGGCCAACTCGCACGATCAGGTGGAGAGACAGCTCCGTCGGCGGAGGCCAAGATTTCTTTATTGGCAATGATCCTGCCCAAAACTTATTTCAGATTGATGAAAACGACGGCATGGGGCCTCAAACAGACGACTTCGGAGATGACGCTCTTATTTACGTGATTTTTGATGGAACGGGCTTTCAGGACTTCCAATTCCGTTTTGACCTCGAGGGAACTCCTAACGATCCTGCCCTTCCTGACGTTCAGATTTTGCCGGAAGATTTTGACATCTCTTATCGTACCACTGGTCCAGGTGGCGTTTGGTTTCGTGAAACCAACGTCGATCTGTTTCTCGTCGGCCCTCCGACTGACGCCGAAAACCAGCGGTTAGACACCGGAGGCTACTTTTCACTCTCAGCGGCTCTTAACAATGCCTCTTCGATTGAAATTATCATCAACGACTTCGATGGAAACGACGAGCTCGAATTCGATAATTTTGAAATCGTTGCTAATGCGGTTCCAGAGCCTGCTTCGACCGGTTTGATGTTGGCTGGCCTCGGATTGTTCGGCCTGCGTCGACGCAAATAAGCTGGCTGAACCATCTCAATCTCAATTGCTATCAAATCAAAGGCTGCCCGTTTTGGGTGGCCTTTTTTGTTTGGCCAGTGTGAGCTTAGTGGCGGCGGCGCCTTTTTGTTTGCACTGGACATAGAGGAGTGGTTGCATATCTAAGCAGGGTGGCTGGGGTCGAGCGCAGCGAGCCCCCAGTTGATAAGCCGATAAGTACAAAAGCGTAGAAGAGTGCTGAAGCAAGCTCCAAATGACAGCTCTGGGGGCTCACTACGTTCGACCCCAGCCACCCAATCACAACTTCATGAAAGTAATTCGGGTCAACCGTGGCAGCATTAGCAGCGTTAGCACGCCAAAACGGTTCAGGTTCATCAAATCACAGCGTCTTTGGTTTACACATCAAAAAGCGAAACCGGACGGGATTTTTGGGGAGTTCCCACTGGCCCAATGGCTTAGCGCTGGGCTCCGAGCTTGTAGGCGTCAATTCGGCTTTTGGCTGCAACAAACTTTATTCGCTTGGGCTGGCCAAAAGATCATCAGAATCACCCACTGCAATCGCAGTGATGATTCCGCCGAGCCCCAATAGCCGAAGAGCAGAACGACCGGCAACCGCACCGCCACCGCCGGCTGCGAATCCTCCGCCACCAAAGAATCCACCACCACCGCCGCCAGCGAATCCACCGACGCTACCACTGCTAAAACTGGCAGCAGGAGCACTACTAAAACCAGAGTAACAACCGCCCTCTGAATATTGGCTCAATCGAAGCGGCAAGCTTTCAACGCAGGTATTGCAAGTGTCGACTTGACGTACGGTAAACGTTTGACGTCCGCAATAACTTGAAGCCGATCCGTACATGTTGTAGTCACCCGGAGCAATACTAGGGAACGAAAACGATCCGTCTTCATTTGCAACAATCTTGGAAAGCAAAACACCATTTCGTACCAGAGACACATTGGCCTCGATCGGGACTGATTCGCCACCAACGATTGCCGTTGCCTGGCCGATCAATTCGCCTTGTGCGTTGAGCGTGACAAACACTGGAGCATTTTCGTCGACTTCATCTTGGTCCAAGTCTTCGCCAAGTTCTCCTGACTCATCGCCGTCGGTTGCTTCGCCGGTTTCTGCATCAAGCTCGTCTATAGCCGCTTGAGCATTATCTGATTCAACTGATTGGGTTGCTTCGCTGGATACTTCCTCTACCGCTGCATTGTCTTCAGTTGGGGTCGCCTCTGGCTTAATGAATTCACCTACGTCAGAAGGCGAATCGAGACCATCATCTAAGGTTAGAGGTTTGGCTTGCGGTGCTGGAGTAGCTTCTGAAACATTTACTTCCACCTCCTGTGCGTTGAGGGTACAGGCAAGGAAAAAGCACGAAAGGATTGTCAGTGCTGTGCGATTCAAGGTAGGACTCCCATTAAGACAAGTTCGGGGCGTGCGGTTAACTACAGTTATCGGAGTTATTCGATTTCACTGGTCAACTTTTGATAGATTCAGAACCAAGGTCTGAGAAAAATTCGGAGAGGTGAAGAGTAGTCAAATCGCCTAAGCTCTAAAGTCAACTCAGGCTATCATTGTTGCGGCACCGCCAAATACCATCAAGCTCTATTGGCGCATAAGAAAAGGCAATAAGGCCCCTTTGGCTTCCAAGCCAAAACCTTACTGCCGAAACCTGCTCGATGCTCCCCAGCTCAAGCAGGTCCTTGAAAGCTAGGTTGCGACTTGGAAAAGTCAAAAATATCCGGCAAATTTCCCTACCGGACAGTTCGCCGAAATCTCTCTCACCCTGCAATTTCCCAGTCCAGCCCGATGTCAAAATTGACCGCTGAATGGGTCAGAGCTCCGACGCTGATCCGCTCAACCCCAGTTTTTGCAATCTCGCCGATCGTCTTCAGATTCACCCCGCCGGATGCCTCTAGCAGGATTCTGGGAGCCTTCTCATTCCTCAGCGCGACGCCCTTTTTCAACCGATCGCAACCCATGTTGTCGAGCAGGATGATGTCGCAATCAGTGGCCAGCGCGATCTCAAGTTGCTCCAACGTGTCGACTTCCAATTGCAGGATCGTGTTCTTGCCGTTGGGGAGCTTGGCCGCGTTGTCGTTTATCCAATCGCGCGCAATCTTGATCGTCGTCGGAATCGTATCGTCGTTGTCTTCGACAAGCGAACGATAGAACGCGAGGTGATTGTCTTTGAGCATGATCGCATCGTACAAACCCATCCGATGATTTTCACCACCACCACAGGCGACCGCGTACTTCTCCAGCCGACGCCAACCGGGAGTCGTTTTCCTCGTGTCCAAAACACATGCCCCGGTTCCCACAATCTCGGCTGCGTATTGACTTGTTAGGGTACTGATGCCCGACAACCGGCACATAAAGTTCAAACAGGTTCGCTCCATCGTCAAAATATCATGAGCCGGTCCTACCATGACAGCGATAGTTTGCTTGGGCGCGATCGCCTGACCGTCTTCGACTTGGACTTCTAGCTTTAGTTTTGGAGCCCAGCGCTCAATCGCGAGCTTGGCAATCTCGACGCCACAAACCACGCCATCGGCTCGGCTGACAAACGCGGCCCGAGCGGCGGCTTGTTTGGGGACGATGGAATCGGTCGTACAATCAACTCCGGCATCGAGGTCGCTGGCCCCGATGTCCTCCGTGATTGCCATTTCGATCAGTTTAAGACAATCCGCTTGGGCCGCCGTGCTGAATTCCTTGGATGTGGTTGAGTTGGCCATCGTTCAAGCTTTCAAGTAACCCGATATTTTTTCGTGAATCTCATCTCGAACCCGCCGAAACACTTCCATCTTTTCTTCGTCCGAACCGGTCGCATCAGCGGGATCATCAAACGGCCAGTGTAACGTTTGAGCAACACCCGGCAGAACCGGACAGGCTTCTTTGGCATTGTCGCAAACCGTAACGGCAAGCTCAATTTCCTGGTCGATAAACGGATCGACTGATTTGCTTTCCAAGCCCTCGACTGACAGACCGATCTCCTCAATGGCGACTAACGCCAACGGGTGTACGTAACCAGATGGTTTTGACCCAGCCGATTCGGCTTTCCATTGGCCGCCGCCAAGCTCCTGCCAGATGACTTGAGCCATTTGGGATCGGCACGAGTTGCCTGTGCACAAAATGAGAACTGTTTTCATTCTTCGTTAAACCTGCGAAAAAGAGAAACGCAAACGTTTGAGAGTCAAGCGCTAATGATGACAATGGTGACAAACCGACCGGATCGTGCAAGGCGTGGCCGGATCTTTTAATTCTGGAACATCGCGAAACGACAAACCGGAGGCGACATCTAAACCGCCGTGGTCGTTGGTCCAACTAGAGGAGCTTGGTAGTCGCGCCCAAGCTTTCGAGAATTTCACAATACCAGCGTGCCGCAATTGCCGTGCGGCCCGGCAGTTGGCGTGTTCCCCAAACAATCGAAAGCGTCCTCGTCGTTTGCTCTGATGTTTTGGTGCGCTGAGAATCCTTAACTCCATTGGAGCATGGACCGTCGGCATCAAACAGGCATAGCAGCCCGTCCAGCTTAATCGTCTGCCCGGTCGCATTGAAGACGTACTCGGTTTGCGGTGTGGCAATGCTCAGGCGAAGCGGTTCTTCAACGCGGTCCAGATCAACAACACTGATCGGTAAACCGCTGTGCAATGAAACGACATTGCAGACATCGACTGGAAAATTGATCGGCGACAAAATCTGTTTCTCGACGGCTTGCCTTAGATACTCTGATGCCGGCTTGCCGCGCCCCGTCGGTTTATATCCGCCATGCCGAAGCAAGTCCCGAACTCTGGGTTTGACTTCGTCGCAGTAAGCCAGTTCAGCGGGCACATCAAGCTCTGGCGATTCAAGTCGCAGCGATCCTAAAATCTCGGCCGGCGTCTCAAGTTGCCCAATCGGCTGTTGGAATTCAGTCACAAACGCGGCGGCGTCCAGCAACGGGTGATCATCAATCTCCAGCATCAAACTTGATCCTAAAACAGAACGTAAATAAATGGGCCCAGCGCAGTATTGGTCATCAAGACAAAGAAGCTAAGAATCAACAGGACAATCACGATCGGTGTCAGCCACCATTTCTTGTTGTGAATCAAAAAGTCGACAAACTCAGCCACAACCGACGGCGGTCGAGCTTGCGATTGACTTGCAAAACTCTCGCCGGAATCGCTTTCGCCAGACTGACTTTCGGGTTGGCTGGTCATTGTCAATCAATACTGTTTGAAGTAATTGGAGTCGTCGCTGGTGTCTTGGTTCGATTTTGCCCAATAGGACGCCAACGATTTGTCGATCGGCTGGAACGATTCGCGATTGGTCAGTCGCCACATCAACCCGATTGGCAACACGCAAAACAGAAACACCAGCGTCAACACAACGTTGGAGACGACGTATCTTATCGGAAACAGGAGTTTGAGCAAAAACTTCTGGAACCTGCGATTCTGACGTATCAGACCGTCGAGAAGTTCACCGGTCCTCGGTTGTGAGTCGTAATCCCGTGGCGTTTGCAACTGTTGCTTTGCAGCGGCGACGGCAGCCTCGGGTTGATTCTCTTTCAACAACAAACAGTTTTCGATGACCAACACGTCGATGTCCGAATTCATAAAGCACAGCCACGAGTCCTCCACGCTGCAAACAATCGGCTGGCCTCGCAAATTAAAACTCGTGTTCAGCAACACCGGACACCCCGTTGTCTGTTCGAAACGGGTTAGCAGACCGTGCAGTTTCGAGTTGTCCAATTCATTTACCGTCTGGACTCTCGCCGAACCATCAACATGGGTTACCGCCGCAATGGTTGATTGGCCAGAATCGCCGCGCTGACCGTCTCGCAACTGCGCCGCGAAAACCATGTAAGGCGAGTCCGATTTAATATCAAAATAGTCACTTGATTTCTCGGCCAGAACGACCGGAGCAAACGGACGGAATGATTCGCGAAACTTAATTTTCTCATTGATCCTGTCTTGCATCTCGCCACTGCGCGGGTCGGCGAGAATGCTGCGATTACCCAGCGCTCGAGGACCAAACTCCATTGGGCCTTGGTGCCAACCAACAACCTGCTGCGAATCGAGCGCTTCGACGACCTGGTCAAACAATGCGTCATCGTCGTCAACAACTTCAAAAACTGCTCCGAACTCCGCAAACGTGGCCCCAAGCTCTTTCAAACTCGACTCCACCGATTGAGTTGAATCCGAGGGCCCCAGAAACATGGTCTGCTTTGCCTCCGGCGTCCGGGTGTTTTGCAAAAGCTGATACCAAACGAACATCGCCGCTCCAACCGCGGCTCCTGAATCGCCGGCTGCCGGTTGAACCCACACGTTTTCAAATTTGCTTTCGCGCAACAGTCTACCGTTGGCCACGCAATTGAGCCCGACACCTCCGGCAATGCAAAGATTCCTCTCGCCGGTTTGCTGATGAAGGTGATCTGCGATCTTCAACAAAATCGTCTCAACCACCAACTGGATCGAAGCGGCCAGATTCCGCTCTCGGTCAGTGATTTCAGATTGTGGAACTCGCCCCGGTCCACCAAACAGGTTTTCGAACGACTTTGACGTCATCGTGCTTCCGGCTGCGTAGTTGAAGAACCTCTGATCCATTCGAAACGACCCGTCCGGTTTGACGTCGACCAGTTTTTCGAACATCAGATCGGCGTAGACTGGCTGTCCGTACGGCGCAAGCCCCATCAGTTTGCCTTCACCTCCGTTGACTCGAAAACCGCAAAACGAAGTAATTGCGGAGTAAAGCAATCCAAGTGAATCTGGAAACGAAATCTGATCGGTTAGCCGGATTTGATTGCCGGCGCCAACACCCAGCGTCGTGGAAGCCCACTCGCCGACTCCATCAACCGTCAGGATGGCTGCGGTTTGGAATGGCGAATTGAAGAACGCGCTTGCGGCGTGAGATTGGTGGTGCTGCGGAAAAACAATTCGCTTTTGGTATCGGCCAGTGCCCAGCTCCCTCAATCGTTTTCGGATCGTCCGCGAGAGGTATAGCTTGGCCCCCAGCCAGATCGGCATCGACTTCAAAAACGTCCGCCAACCGCGCGGAGCGTGATGCAGATAGGTCTCCAACAACCGCTCGAATTTCAGGAATGATTTTTCATAGAACACCACGTGATCGACGTCTTCGACAGAAAGATTGGCCTTTTCAAGACAAAATCGAATCGAGTTGATCGGAAAAGACGGATCGTGTTTGATTCTGGTGAACCGCTCCTCCTGCGCTGCGGCAACTAGCTCGCCATCAATCAACAGCGCCGCAGCAGCGTCATGATAAAAAGCGGAGATCCCGAGGATTGAAGTCAAAATAGAAATCCGGATCCCGTTTGCAACAGAGCTGAAGTTAAGCGGATTGGGTGAAACTGGATTATACTTCCGTTGTAACGTTGGCACTAACTCTTGATGCGCTCGACAAAAGCGGTGGGATAGGCTTCAAATCTGACTTTTGCCGGGCGCGTCACTAACTACACGCGATACAAGATTGCTCGACAGGGAAGGGGAAAGCCACGCCATCAATGAAAGAAGCGACCAAGGCAACTCAACTGACGAACAACGACCAGCAGTCGGCTGCGCGATCGACCACACAAAAAGCTTCATTGAAGAAACGGATCGCCTTTCGTGTGGGCGCGATTCTGATCGGCTTGTTACCGCTGCTTGTATTCGAGATTTTTCTTGGTGCGATTGGCTGGAAACAACTCGACGGAGTCAAAGACCCGTTCGTTGGATTTTCCTCATCGAGACCACTTTTCGAATTGAGCCAAGATCGAACCAGCTATGAAATCTCCGAATCTCGTAAACCATTGTTTTGTGCCGAATCATTTACGGCAGTCAAATCGCCCGACGAGTTCAGAATCTTTTGCGTTGGTGGTTCGACGGTTCAAGGCCGGCCATTTGCGATCGAGACTTCATTCTCTACCTGGCTGGAGCTTAGCCTTCAAGCAACCAACGAATCGAAACAATATAACGTCGTCAACTGCGGCGGCGTCTCCTACGCCAGTTACCGCCTGGCTCCAATCGTCGAGGAGATTCTCGACTATGAGCCTGACTTGATTGTCTTGTACACGGGACACAACGAGTTTCTTGAAGATCGAACTTACGAGTCAGTCAAATCCACCTCGCCTCTGGTTTTGACCGTTCATCAAAAACTAAGCAAACTCAAAACGTATTCTTTTCTTAGAAGCCTTACGATCACCGACCAACGTACTCAAGAGCGATCCGACATCCTGCCCGAGGAAGTCGAAGCTCGCCTCGATTTTCGTGATGGTCTGGAGAAGTACACACGCGACGAGGCTTGGAAGTCCAGCGTCGTGTCGCACTTCAATCACAACTTGAATCGGATGGTCCTGGCTGCAAAATCCGCCGACATACCGTTGATGATCTGCAACCCGGTCAGCAACCTGAGAGACGCCTCGCCATTAAAAAGCCAAAACGGCGACGAGCTATCTTCTTCCGATTCTCCATCCCGTTCTTCATCCGATTCTTCGTCGAAACTCAACCAGTTCCAATCAGAATATCAAAGGTTGATCGATTCAGATTCGCCGGTTTCGATTGACGAACTGAAAACGCTTGTCGAAATTGATCCGTATCACGCGGAGCTTCAGTATCGGATTGGACAGGCGTATCAACTCGCTGGAGATTTCGAAAATGCCAAACGACATTTGATCCAAGCCAAGGAACAGGACATCTGCCCGTTGCGAATCATCGAACCAATGTACGATGTGATTGATTCGGTTGTCGATCAACACAACATCCCACTGATCGATGTTAAGGCACTATTCGAATCAAAGTCCAAAGACGGAATTCCAGGCAGGGAGTTGCTGGTCGATCACATCCACCCTTCGATGCGAGGCCATCAACTGATCGCTGAGTTGATCGTTGAAGAAATGGAGAAGCGGAACTGGATTGAGGTGGGGGAGGGATTTGAAGCCAGAAGGAACGAGAGTTTCGATTCCCATTTCCAATCGTTGCCGCATTTGTATTTTCAGTTGGGCAAAGACCGGCTTGCCGGCTTGAAACGCTGGGCCGAAGGCAAAGTGACGCGCGAAACACCTCAAGGCTCCAAAGCGATTTCGCCGTCAGATTCTTCTTCTCCTTCTGTTTCGCAGCAGTAGCGTCAGGGACAAACGGCGAAGTGGCGACGAAGATTAAACATCAAATGTTTCTGCCGTCGCGATCGCGATTTTCGCGCCTTCTTACCCATCTCCCGCAGAACCACAAGTTACAACCACGGCTAAATACCGCCACCGCTTCAGATCCGCAGTAATCTGGGGGCTCGGTGCCCTCGACCCCAGCCACCCCTTCAGGTTTCAGGTTTCGCGGCGACCACCAACTTCACATTAAATAAAGAATAAAGGAACGTAAGCGAACCGGCCCCTTTAAAGAAACACCCCCTCTAAAGTACTGGGACAGTTTTACGCATGGTCGCTGAGGTGAGTTTGTTTTAGATTCTTGCTTTAACCGAACGATAACAAAGTTTTTACGCGAGGACTGCGCGCGTGAAGACACCTCAATTTTGACCCATCTTTTTAGTGCGGCCTTTCTAGGCGCGTATGGTGAATCGATGCAAGAGTTTCATTTCCCGACTTGGGTAAACAAGTTCACCTTTCTTTTGGTCGCGACTGCGATAACCGTTGGTGGTTATCTGGCAACCTGTTTGTTCGCTGCGATCCATCCGACGATCATCAACGTTGGGCACCAGCCGAAACAACCGGTTCCGTTCAGTCATAAACTGCACGCTGGGCAATTGAAACTTGATTGTCGCTATTGTCACAACACAATCGAGCGAACTGCTCACGCTGCGATTCCAGCGACCGCAACATGTGGCAACTGCCATGGAGGTAACCGGACTACTGGTGGCGAGCGGGATTTAGGCGTCGTCCATCCGACATCCACATTGTTAGAGCCGATCCGAAGCAGTCTCGAAGACGGTGATCCTGTGTTGTGGGAACGCGTCCACGACCTTCCGGATTTTGTTTATTTCAATCACGCCGCACACATCAACGGCGGCATCAGTTGCGTTTCCTGTCACGGTCGAATCGACAAGATGGAAGTCGTCACTCAGGTCGAGCCCATGTCGATGAAATGGTGCCTCGATTGCCATCGAAAACCAGAAAACCATTTGCGTGACCCAAGCATGGTCACTCAGCTTGATTTTGTTCCTGTAGACGAAAACGGGAAGCAGCTTGAAGTTGGCTCCGATGCATACGGCGAACATTACGGCAGCCAGTTTTTAGATAACGTTAAACCCAACATCAGTTGTTCAACGTGTCACCGTTAATTGACACGATCTTGAGTTTCGAATCTGCACGTCAGGTTCGGTAAGCCAAACGCGAAGAGCTTCTTCCACTAAAGCACAAGCGACATAATCTGAAGTTACCAATGAACAAACCCCGCACAAACCAATACAATTTTCTTCCAGTCGACGAGCTTGAGAATTCACCCGAATTCAACGAAGCGGTTGATCGTGATTTTGGTTCCGCAATGGAAAGCCATAGCGACGACGGATTTTCACGACGACGCTGGTTGCAGTTGATGGGTGCTTCGCTTGCGCTGGGCGGACTCTCTGGCTGCCGCTACGAAGAAGAAAAGATCGCTCCTTTTGCGTTCCGTCCTCAAGATCGTTTACCGGGTGTTCCTCAAAAGTTCGCAACGATGACCGAACTGGGTGGTATTGCGATTCCGTTGTTGGCGACCAACTACGACGGTCGACCGATCAAGCTCGATGGCAACCCGAAACATCCCGACTCGATGGGTGCTTCGTCAGCTTTCTCTCAAGCTCGAATCCTTGAGTTTTATGATCCCGATCGGCTTCGCGCTCCGTTGGTTGCCAATTCGTTGGATCAGATGAAAGCCAAACCGGCGTTCATGGAAACGACGTGGGACGACTTGATCGCCGCTTGCAAACTTCCTTCGGACATGAGCAAGGTTGCAGTGCTCGCGGAACCGACTTCGTCGCCCAGCTTGATGCGTCTTCAGCAAGAGTTCACAGGCAAGGGTGGCCAGTGGTTCTCGTTCGCCTCAATTTCTGACGACAACACCCGCGCCGGAAGCAAACAAGCGTTCGGGAGTCCCGTTCGAGCTCATTACAAATTTGGCGAAGCCGCAGTAATCGTGACGCTCGATGCCGATCCGCTGTTGATGGACCAAGGTAGTATTGCCAACTCAATTTCGTTCGCCAAAGGCCGCGATGCCGAGAGCGGGCACATGAGCCGGATGTACAGCGTCGAAAGCCAGTACACAACAACCGGTGCGGCCGCCGATCATCGCATCTCGGTTCCAAGTTCCAAGATCGCTGGGTTTGCTGCGTCGCTCGCCGCAGCAATTGACGGGGCAGGGGCGGTCGATAAATCGCTGCCGTATCGCGAGCGAGTCCTGGCCGCGATGGCTTCTGATCTGGCCACCAACAAAGGCAAGTCAATCATCATCGCCGGCGAAAAGCAACCAGCCGAAGTGCACGCCTTGGTCCACGCTCTCAACGAGAAGCTTGGCAACAACGGCAAGACGATCACGTTTACCAAGCTGCACGATCCTGAACGAGCAGCGTCTCTCGATTCGATCAAAGAGTTGGCAGACGGACTTAGCGGCGGTTCAATCGAGAAGTTGATCATTCTTGGCGGCAACCCGGTTCAAGACGCACCTCGTGATTTGAAGCTCGATGAGCTGATCAGCAAGGCCGACGCATTGCACGTGACGCCTTTTAAAAACGAGACCAGCAATTTTTGTAATCACGTCAGCAACGCAGCCCATCCGCTGGAAGTTTGGAAAGATGGCTTCTCTTACGATGGCTCAGTCCTTATCGGCCAACCGTTGATCAATCCGCTATTCGGTGGCAAATCAGAAATCGAAACACTGGCTACGTTGCTGGGCATGGACGTCACCGACGGTCAGGCGATCATTCGCGAGACGCTACAGCTTGGCGACGGCGAGTGGAAGGAAGCAGTCCACGATGGTTTCGTTAAAGGAACCCTCGGTGGTGAAGCCGCAACCGCATCGGCCGGCGCGGCACCCGAAATCACAGCCGACGACAGTTGGTGCAAGCCTTGGGATGAAGAATCGTTCGAAGTCATTTTTGCTCCAAGCAATTCTGTCTACGACGGCCGGTTTGCCAACAACGCTTGGCTGCAGGAGCTTCCCGACTTGTTCACCAAGATCGCTTGGGACAACGTGGCTTCGGTCAGCCCAAAAACTGCCAAGGCACTTGGCGTGACTCAGTCAGGCATGTCGGGCAAGTCGCGAACCACGATGATGACCATCACGCTTAACGGCGAAACGATCAAGATTCCGATCGCAATCCAACCAGGCCAAGCCAACGGAACGATTTCGCTGGAGATTGGCTACGGACGCACCACTTGCGGTCGTGTTGGCGGAGAGAAATCGCTTGGAGTCGATCCTGTTGGATTCGATGTTGGACCGATCCGCAGTGCCGAAAATTGGCTGGTTTCTGAAATCAAGAAATCAGAAGCTCAGCGCAGCGGTACTGCCTACAAGCTGGCGTTGGTTCAAGAGCCATGGACGATCGACAAAACAGGTCGTGACGAGATTCAGGCTCGAATGTTCCGTGACGAGAACAAGACTGAATCGGATCGCAGTTCGCTGATCCGCGAAGGCTCGTTCAAAAGCTATCAGGACTTCATGAAGCACCATCCGGTGTCTCACGACGACCATGCTCAGTCAAAACCAAAATCTAAAAACGGCTCTGCACGATCCAATGCGATCGGTAAAAACGGTGAGCTGCCGATCATCAATCAAGTCAGCTACATCGAGGAGAAACACGATCCTGATCACGGCGATGATCATGGACACGGTGACGACCATGGACACGGCGGACATCATCCGCAATGGCCCGAAGCGTTCCACTCACACCACGAACTGTTCGATCTGACTCCCGGTTCGCGTGAAGACTACAAGAACGTCGATAACGTCGGAAAACCGACTTCGTATGTCAACACTTGGGGAATGTCGATCGACCTCAACAAGTGTATTGGCTGCAACTCGTGCGTCGTTTCGTGCCAAGCCGAAAACAATGTTCCCGTTGTGGGCAAGGAAGAAGTCTGGCGTGGACGAGAGATGCACTGGATTCGCATCGACCGTTACTACGGCGACAACCTTTACACCGACGATGCCAAAGACGACGACGAATTATTGATTCAGCAACCGGTCGCCTGTCATCATTGTGAGAATGCTCCTTGCGAAACGGTTTGTCCGGTCGCGGCGACAGTTCACAGCCACGAGGGTTTGAACGACATGGTTTACAACCGCTGCATCGGAACTCGATATTGCGGCAACAACTGTCCGTACAAGGTTCGCCGGTTCAACTACTTGAACTACAGCGACGCCGTTACGTTACTCAAGTACCCGGGTGCTGACAAACTTCCTGCTGGCGATCGTCAGTTGCAGAACTTGATGATGAATCCTGAGGTTACCATTCGCAGCCGTGGCGTGATGGAGAAGTGTACTTACTGTACTCAGCGAATTTCCAACACGAAAATTCTCGCCAAAGTTGAAAAACGCGAGATCGGGGCCAACGAAATCACAACCGCTTGCCAGGACGCTTGTCCAACCCAGGCGATCAAGTTCGGTGACTTGCACAATGCCGAGTCTGATGTCGCCAAGGCTCACGCCAGTCCGCGTGCTTATGCGATGTTGAAAGATCTCAACAATCGTCCGCGAACCAAGTATCTGGCTCGAGTGCGAAATCCACACGCAGCCTTGATTGATCGTGACGACAGCAACTCAGTTGCCGGACATGGCGTGCCAGAAATGGAACATCACGAAGAAGGTCATTCGGAGCCGGTGCATGCAAAAGCCGACCCTGCCGAACAGGAAAAAGCACACGCTCAGCCGGCGAAAAAAGATCACTGACTTCAAACGTGGGATAGGCACCTTGCCTGTCAATTTTCACCTTGCTACTCATCCTCTTGATGACGGGCAAGATGCCTTTCCCACGCAAACAATACAAAAACTAAAAACCTAGATACGAGATTTATAAATGGCTACGGTCAATCCTTCATTGGACAACACGCATGACGACGCGGCAGAACGCTCGCCGTTGGTGCTTGGTCTGGATTACGCCGGCGTAACCGACACGGTCTGCAAGATTTGGGAAGACGAGAAGATGCCCAAGATCTGGTGGATGACGCTCGGAGTTGCGTTGTCGCTATTGGCGATTTTGGGCGCCTGCGTTGGTCACTTGATCATGAAAGGCGTCGGTGTCTGGGGCAACAACAACCCAGCCTATTGGGGCTGGCCGATCGTTAACTTCGTTTTCTGGGTCGGTATCGGCCACGCGGGAACTTTGATTTCGGCGATTCTGTTTCTGTTCCGTCAGAACTGGCGAACTAGTATCAACCGAGCCGCTGAAGCGATGACGATTTTCGCGGTCATGTGTGCCGGGCTTTTCCCGGGCGTTCACATTGGTCGCGTTTGGGCGTTTTACTGGTTGTTCCCCGTTCCGACGGAGCACCTTGCGATGTGGCCCAACTTCCGCAGTCCTCTGCTGTGGGACGTTTTCGCGGTTTCGACTTATGCGACCGTTTCGGTCTTGTTCTGGTACATGGGCATGGTTCCCGATATCGCGACTTTCCGCGATCGCTGCAAATCGCGAATTGGAAAATTCATTTACGGATTGCTTTCGCTCGGCTGGACCGGATCGGCCCGTGGCTGGCACCGTTACGAGATTGCTTACACGATCCTGGCAGCTCTTGCGACTCCGCTGGTTCTTTCAGTACACACGATCGTTAGTTTTGACTTTGCTGTTTCCCAGGTTCCTGGTTGGCACACCACGATTTTCCCACCGTACTTTGTTGCCGGTGCGATCTTCAGTGGATTCGCGATGGTGGTAACGCTGCTTGTTCCGGTTCGAAAAATCTATGGGCTCGAACAGCTCATTACGCTTCGCCACCTCGAGAACATGAACAAGATCATCATGGCGACCGGGATGATGGTCGGTACCGCCTACGGGATCGAGTTCTTTATCGCTTGGTACTCCGGAGTTCCATGGGAAGGCTTTGCGTTCTACAACCGAGCGTTTGGTAATTACTGGTGGGCTTACTGGATCATGGTCACCTGCAACGTGGTGATTCCACAGGTGTTCTGGATCAAGTGGTGCCGCACGACGCCTTGGTTCATGGTGATCATTTGCATCTTTGTGAACATCGGTATGTGGTTCGAACGTTTCGTAATTACGATCACGTCGCTTTGTCGCGACTTTAACCCATCGAGTTGGGCCTATTTCCATCCGACCTGGATCGACCTGTTGATGTTGATCGGTAGTTTCGGATTGTTCTTCACGATGTTCTCGCTGTTCTGTCGTTTCCTCCCGGTCATCGCGATCGCGGAAGTCAAAGGCGTCATGCCACGCGAGCATGCGGATCATCATTAGGAATATTGCAACCAAGATATAGCTGAATCAGACAACGAATCCTTTGGAGCGATTAAGCATCAAACAGGATTCAACGGTTCAAAAAAAAGACGAAAAACATGGCTGAAGAAAACCAAACAAACACAAACGAAGATTCGAAGCTCGTTGGATTGCTCGCGCAGTTTGACGATCCGGATTCGCTTGTGGCCGCTTGTAACAACGCCCGCGAAGCTGGCTACACCAAAACAGATGCTTACTCGCCGTTCCCAGTTCATGGGATCGACCCGGCGCTGGGCATCAAGCGTTCGATCCTCCCGTTCATTGTGCTGAGCATCGCCTTGGGTGCGGTGTGCATTGGATTGGGAATGCAGTGGTACACCAACACCGACTCTGGAACAATTTCTCCAGCGTTCCCAGGTTACCCGTTCAAGATCAGTGGAAAGCCGTACTTCAGTTTGCCGGCCAACATTCCTGTCACGTTCGAAGTCATCGTTCTCTCAAGTGCGTTTGCAGCATTCTTTGGAATGTGGATTTTGAACAAGCTACCGATGTTGTCCAATCCGCTGCACCGAATTTCACGATTCAAGCGAGCCACCAACGACAAATTCTTCTTGATGATTGAAGAAGCCGACGAAAAGTTCGATCGCTCTTCAACCGAGGCTCAGTTGAATCAGTGGGGCGCAGTGGCGATTGACGAATGTCGCCAGGATCTTACCGATAATGTGCTACCCAGCTGGTTCCGACTAGTGGCGTTGATGGGAGCGTTGATGCTGCTGATTCCACCGGTCGTTATTTTTCGCTCGATGGGGATGACCAACCGCGCTCCGCGATTGCACTTCATGCCCGACATGGACTGGCAAGAAAAATCGAAAACACAAACTGTTGCTCCGACCATGGTCGATGGCGAAAATCTGTTCCTTGACATGCGTGCGATGAGAGCACCAGTCGAAGGCTCGGTTGCCTGGGATCATCTCAATGCTGACACCGAAATGCACCAGGGCATCAAACGGGATTACAAAGCCGTAACGAGTGTTTCGACCAAAACTGGTTCGGCTCTAACGAGTTTGACAACCGGCCAAGAAGACGATGCCGCAGCTCCCGCCGAAGAAGACCTCAGCAAATACGTGACCGCGTTCCCGGTTGGGATCGAAGTCAATGCTGAGTTGCTTGCTCGTGGTCAGAACCGATTCAACATTTATTGCTCAGTCTGTCATGGCTATTCTGGCAACGGTGACGGACTGGTGAACCAGCGAGCCGTCGCGCTGGCCGGAACTGGCAAAGCGACTTGGACAGCAGCAAAGTCGCTTCACGATCCAATCGTTAAAGACCCGGCTCAGAATCCGCTTGGAAGACTCTTTGACACGATCAGCAACGGCCGCAGCATGATGGGTCCTTACAAGTCACAGATCTCGGTCGAAGATCGCTGGGCGATTGTGGCGTATGTTAAAGCCCTTCAAGAAACCGGAATTAAGCCACCTGGATCCGAAGTTTCGCCCGCAGCCAAAACGCCGGCTGATGAAGCACCCGAAGCCGACGACTCTGCCATCCCGAAACCGACTCCGTAGCAAGACTTTTTAATTTTCCGAATCAAAACGAAATCAGATTGCCGATCACGGCCAAACGAATTTAGATCTGAAATGCATAACACAAGACCTGCAAAAATCACTTCGCCGATCACTTCGCTCAACGAAGGCTACGTGCGCACGATTCCGCTTGCCCTGATCGTGGGTGCCATCGGAATCGGCGTCTCGCTGGTTTTGTGCGGCTTCCAATCAAAACCGTTTCTGTACAACTATCTCGTTGCGTTCTGTTTTGTGCTTTCGATTTCACTGGGCTGTTTGTTCTTTGTGACAATCATGCACTTGACTCGCGCTGGCTGGAGTGCAACGGTTCGCCGAGTCGCTGAGTTGTACGCGATGTGTACCTTTCCCTTGTTCCTGCTGTTCCTCCCGATTTTGCTAACCGTGATTTCTGGAACCGACACGGTTTATTCCTGGAACGTCGAAGGATATACGATTCATGCCGACGCCGAAACGAAAGCCGACATCTTGGCAAACGCTCCGCTCCCACCGCTGGAGCAACTCAAAGGCGCGTTTCTAAACAAATGGTTTTTCACCGGTCGAATCGTGGCTTACTTTTTGATCTGGGGTGGGATGGCGTTCTTCTTCCTCAAGAACTCATTGGCTCAAGACGTTTCGGGTGACAAGAAATTGACCGCTCGCAATCAAGCGTTCTCGGCGCCGTTCATGATCCTGTTCGCCGCGACAATTGTGTTCGCTTCATTCGATATCGAAATGTCATTGTCACCACTATGGTTTAGCACGATGTTCCCGGTCTACTTTTTCGCCGGTGCATTTTTGAGTGCGTTGTGCACGATCATGCTGACCTGCTTATGGCTGCAACGAACTGGCCGGGTAACCGACGAAATCACAATCGAACATTACCACGATCTTGGCAAGCTGATGCAGGGCTTTGTGATCTTTTGGGGTTACATCGCGTTCAGCCAGTTCCTGCTGATCTGGTACGCCAACATTCCTGAAGAAACCTTCTGGTACGACTTGCGAATCAACCAACCTGGCTGGAAAGGTCTGTCTTTGATTCTGCTGGTTGGTCACTTGTTCATCCCGTTCTTTTTGTTGATGGGACGAGGACTGCGACGTAACCGGATCCTGCTGACGATTTCAGCGGTCTTTATTTTGTGCATGCATTGGGTTGATCATTACTGGCTCGTGATGCCGCATCTCAATCCGCACGGAGATCATACGTTTCAGTTGTCAGGAACCGGTTTCCTGACTGGCATCTCCTGTCTGGTGGGAATGATCGCCATTTACATCGCGCTGTTCTGTTTGGTCACCAGAAATCGACCGCTGGTACCCCTACAGGACCCTCGATTGGGTGAGGCATTGAACCACGAGGTTCACTAATCCTGGGATTCCAAAATCGTTCAAGAACATCACATCTGACGCAATACAACGAAAAAATCATGACTGACGAAACAACAAACCACGATGACCACGGCCATGGCGAGGCTCCGAGTTACGACGACATCAACACGCCGGTTATTGTGCTGGTGGGTGCGATCAGCGCTATCGTAACCTTGATCACGATCATGTTTGTTCAAGGGCTTTGCTATCACTGGCAGAACAGCTATTTGAAAGAACGATCCGCCAAAGCCGAAAGCATGCCCGCTGTAAAAGAGATCGCTCGTCAAAAAGAGCTGCTTGCCGGTGGCGATGGGCTGGTCTCGATCGACGATGCGATGAAAAAAGTCGTCACCGCTTATGGTGGTGGAGTCGAACAAGCAGAAAACTAAACGAGCTCTGGAACCAAACCAATCGTGCAATTGAATCCCCTGACAATTCGAACTTCACTGCTCCTGATTGCAATGTTTGCAATGATGGTCGGCGGCGGTGTATCGATCGGTTGGGCTCAAGATTCCAATCTTCAGACTACTGAGACTCAACCAGCCGATTCAGCGGAGTCAACCAACTCCGCCGATGATGCTTCTTCCAACGATCCCTATGGGCTGCGAGAGAAACCGGACGTCGGCAAGAACATCGGTGTTCGATCCAAGACCGGCGACATCATCCCCGGAGACATCACGTTCAACGATGAAGAAAATCGCTTCGTTGAAATCGGCCGATACTTTGATGGCAAACAACCGGTGATGCTTTCCTTCAATTACTCGAAATGTCCCAAGCTTTGCAGTGTGCAACTGGAGAACATGACATCGACGCTTCACCGGGTTGATTTCAAAGTCGGGAAGGACTTTCAGATCGTCTCGGTCAGTATCGATCCAAACGAGCAGACAACGCGAGCCAAGCAAACCAAAGAGAAATACACCGAGCAGTACAACAAACCTGGAACAGAAGACGGTTGGCATTTCCTGACTGGAAAAAAAGCCAACATCGAACGTCTTACCGATATTTGTGGATTTGAATACAAGTACGTTCCTTCCCAAAAACTATTTTCGCATCCACCGGTTTTCATTCTGGTTTCTCCCGAAGGAAAAATCGTACGCTACATCCACGGTCTTGATTACGATGCTGACACGATTGAACTGGCTTTGATTGAGTCGGCGGAGGGAAAAATCGGCTCACCGATTAATATTCTCAGCTACGGACTGGGCTGTTTTTTGTATGACCCCTCGACTGGAAAATATTCTTTTCAGGCGATGGCTGTAATGCGAATCGGTGCACTGTTCACCGTTTTGGCGCTGCTGATTGGCTTGATTCCATATTGGTTCATGCGTCGTAGCAGTCAGGAATCTGACCTAGAGTCCAAACCTGAAAAACCAAAGCTCAATAAATCCTCGGTTCCGCCTGACCAGCCTGCTGCTGGGACGGTTTAAGATCACCTCGATCAACATTTAACTTTTGAAAATACGATGAACTGGCAACTACCTTTGATGCTCGCTCAAGCGACCGAAAAAGCAAAAGACAACTTGGAAGAGCTTCGCGCGCGGACCGAAGCGGTCAGCATCGACGGCACGACAGTTCCCGATCACGCGTTAGAGCGGAGTGCGGAATTTTCGTCCAATCCGTTTGCAACTGATTATTGGTTCCCAGAACAAGCATCCGAATTCGCAAGCCGTGTAGATTTTTTGTACATGGCGATCTTCTGGATCTCGCTCGTGTTCTTTGTCGCAATCGTCGGTGTGATGGTCTACTTCTGCATCAAGTACCGACGCAAGGGCGACGTGATCGACCCGCAACCCAGCACGTCTCACAATACCGCGATTGAAATTCTTTGGTCGGTCCTTCCCAGCATCCTGTTGGTCTGGATGTTCTACGTTGGGGCAGAGGATTTCTTCAACATGCGTGTCCCGCGTGAAGACTCCGAAGAGATCCTTGTCACTGCCAAGCAATTTGGCTGGGTGTTTACTTATCCTGACGGCGACCAATCGCCCGAGTTGCACTTGGTCGAAGGCCAGCCGGCGTCGCTGATCATGCAATCCGAAGACGTACTGCACAGCTTCTATGTTCCAGCGTTCCGTCAAAAGATGGACATCGTTCCCGGTCGTTACACCTACGCCTACATTGAGCCAAGTAAAACAGGCCAATATCGGTTGTCGTGCAATGAGTATTGCGGAAGCGGTCACTCGAAAATGAAAACGATGGCCGAAGTTCACAAGTCAGCACAGGCCCGGAAAGAAAACACTGAGTGGATCGAAGCCGAAAAACCAATGTGGGAGAACGGCGAGCACATCTATCAGATCCAGTGCTCGGGCTGCCACAAGGTCGACGGCACCAAGGCAACGGGCCCGGCACTCAACATGATCTGGGGAACCGAAGAGAACGTCAACAATGGCGAGAAAGTCATGGTCGACCGCGCCTATGTTCAGAAATCAATCTGGGAACCAAACGCCGATATCGTCGATGGCTACAGCCCGAAAATGAATTCGTTCAAGGGAATTCTTGACCAGCAAGACATCAATCGTGTCATTTCCTACTTACAATATCTCAAAGCCAAAGAGAACTTTGATGGCGCCGAGGAAGACTTTTACAAGGAACATCCTGAGTTCTCCAAAGACGTTTTGGAAGGCGACATGGATGAATCGGTCCCAACAGCGGTTGAGGGCGGTGCCAAGGCGGACGCTCCAAGTGTGCCGGCGGCGAATGCAGAAGAAGCCCAGCCAGCTGCTGCTACCGCGGTAGCCGTGGAAGAACCCGTCGCGAAAGCTCCCGTCGTCGAGGCGCCAGCGGATGCCGCAGTTGAAGCACCGACACTCGAAGCACCAGCCGTAGAAACGCCCGCGTTGGAAGCACCGGCTGCCGAAGCTCCGGCAGTTGAAGCTCCGGCGTTGGAAGCACCAACCGAATAACAGCTCAACAAAACAGACACCAAGAAACCAAAACTGAACAAGCAAAAACTGAAGAGCCAATTGAGTTAGCAATTAGCATTGGCAGTTAGCCCAACGTTAGCTCAAGGCTTTTAAACCAAGGTTGAAATTATGGTAGATTCGTCAGCAAGAAAAGCACTTTTCGACACCCCTGAAACGCACTTTTTGAATTGCACCAAGGGCTGGAAGTCATGGGCCTTTACGCTTGATCACAAGCGAATTGGCATTATGTACTTGATTGGCGTCACGATCGCCTTGCTTCTGGCTGGAACATTCGCACTCGTTTTGCGAACCCACCTTTGGGCGTTCGACGGTGCACTACCCATGTCAGATGACATGTACAACCAGATGTTCACGCTCCACGGAGCCGTGATGGTATTCTCCTTCATCATCCCAAGTGTTCCCGCGGCGCTGGGCAACATTGTTCTACCGATGATGCTGGGCGCCAAAGATGTGGCGTTCCCGCGGATGAATCTGGCAAGCTTTTATCTCTGGATCATCGGAACCGGAATGCTGTTGGCTGCAATTCTTTCAGGATACGGTTTGGATACCGGCTGGACCTTTTACACGCCGTACAGCATCGAAACGCAAACTGGAGTCATTTGGGCAACCTTTGGCGCGTTTGTGTTGGGATTTAGTTCGATCTTTACCGGGCTGAACTTTCTGGTCACCGTCAACACGATGCGGTCCAAGGGGCAAGGCTGGTTTCAGTTGCCATTGTTCATCTGGTCGCTTTACGCGACTGCGATCATTCAGGTTCTGGCGACTCCTGTTTTGGGAATCACTTTGTTGATGCTGATTGCCGAAAAGACGATGCACATCGGTATTTTCGATCCTAAGTACGGCGGCGACCCGGTTTTGTTCCAGCACTTCTTCTGGTTCTATTCGCACCCGGCTGTTTACATCATGATTCTGCCAGCGATGGGCGTCATCAGTGAGCTGATCTCGGTTTACTCACAGAAACGAATTTTTGGTTACTCATTCATTGCGTTCTCCAGTGTTGCGATCGCGCTGCTGGGATTCCTTGTTTGGGGCCACCACATGTTCACCAGCGGTCAGTCACAAGTCGTAACGTTAATCTTTAGTGCGATCACGTTTACGGTCGCGATTCCATCGGCGGTGAAAGTCTTCAACTGGCTGGCGACGCTGTACAAGGGTTCGATTTTGCTCAACACGCCAATGTGCTTTGCATTGTCGTTCATTTTCCTGTTCGGAATTGGTGGACTGACTGGTCTCTTCCTCGGTGCTTTGTCGACTGACATTCACTTGCACGATACCTATTTCGTTGTGGCTCACTTCCACTTCGTAATGGTCGGGGGAACGTTGACGGCGCTGCTGGGTGGAGTGTTCCACTGGTGGCCGAAAGTCTGGGGCCGGATGTACAACGATTTCCTGGGTCGTGTCAGCTGCTTCATGGTTTTCGCGGGCTTCAACTTGACCTTCTTCCCTCAGTTCGTGATGGGCTCTCGGGGTATGCCTCGCCGTTACGCTTCTTACGATCCTGAGTTCCTTGCCTTTCATCAGCTCTCAACAATCGGAGCGTTTGTACTTGGTTGGGGCATCGTGCTGGCGGTTGGAGTTTTGATTTACGCTGCCATCAAGGGACCTCGCTGTGGAGCCAACCCGTTCAAAGCGGCTTCGTTGGAATGGCAGTCAAGTTCGCCTCCCGACTTTCACAACTTCGTTCACAACCCGCTCCTCAACGATCCTTACGATTTCGATGCAATGGTCTTCGACGAAGAACTGGGCACCTATATTTCACGCGAGTTTGCAGATCCATCCAAGGTTCCGCCTCGCAAAGAACCAGTGCACCACTAGACGATTGTTGCTCAAATAATTTCCAAATATTAGCCGAAGATTTCGGAGCCTGTAAAAATGGCCGTTGCCGACCACTCACACGATCACCATGACGATCATCATGATCACGGTGAATTTATTGCGCATCACTTTGACTCGCCCGAACAACAGTTCGACTCGGGGAAGCTCGGGATCTGGTTGTTCCTGGTGACCGAAGTCCTGTTTTTCAGCGGCTTGTTTGTTGCCTATACGCTTTATCGAAACCATCATCCCGAGATTTTCGACCAAGCCCACGTGTACCTCAACAAGTACCTTGGTGGTTTGAATACGATCGTGCTGCTGTTCAGCAGTTTGACGATGGCCTTGGGTGTGCGCTCGGCACAGCTGGGTAAAAACAAGAGCTGTGGCATCTATGTGTTGATCACAATGGTTTGCGCTTCAATGTTCCTGGGCGTTAAAGCCGTTGAGTACAGTCACAAATGGGACATGGGAATCCTTGTCCGCAGTGCTTTTGATTTTACTTACACCCATCCTGACCAGACCATCATCAGCGGCTTGTCGAATTATCTGGTTTACCTTTCGGTGATACCGCTGCTGCTGTTGGTTGGATTCATCATTACCAGTGTTGTATTCCGTTTGATCGACAAAGCGGTCTGGTCAAAGTTCTGGATGGGCATGGCAATTACAGTCGGTGGTTACTTCCTCGGCGTGGTGATTGGTTATCTGTTCATGGCCGCAAAAATCGGAGAAGCGAAACACGCTTATATCGAGCCAGTCAGACCAATCGCGCTCTATGCGATGACTCAGGACACCGACCACGCAAAAGAAGATCATGCTAAATCGGACCACGTAAAAGGAGACGGTCACGACAAAGACCACGATGATGAGCACGACGACGAGCATCACGATGCTGCTCATGCAAATGGTGAACATCACGATGATCATGGTCATGGTGAACACCACGGCGAAATCCCTGAATTCGATCGAAACGTTGGTACGTTTTTCAGTATTTACTACTGCATGACGGGCCTTCATGCGATTCACATTATCGCTGGGATCATCGCGCTGGGCTGGCTGTATTTTCGCTGCCTCAACAACCACTGGCGTAGTGACTACTTTGGACCAGTTGACTACGTCGGGCTGTATTGGCACTTGGTTGACTTGATCTGGATTTACCTATTCCCGCTGCTGTATCTGATTGATTGACGACTACAGCACCACAAACGACACGATTACATTTAAGAGACAATGTCCCGCTGGGGCGAATTGATAAAGGCTAAATCATGGCTGATCATCACGACGACTTACCCAAATTCTGTCATCCAGTTCCAACCAAGCTTCTGTTTGGCGTGTTTTTCGCATTGATCTTTCTCACGATCTTGACCGTCGTCGTTTCGGCGTTGGCGGGTTCAATGGGAATTCCTTCGGCGTTCATGTTCCCGATCGCCATGACACTTGCGACAGCAAAAGCATTTCTTGTCTGCGCATTTTTCATGCACATGTGGTGGGACAAAAGCTTCAATGTAATCGCGTTTTTGTCTTCATTGCTGTTTGTCAGCTTGTTCATATGTATGACGTTGATGGACACCGGCCACTACCAGAGTACGATTGAGTCATACGACGTTAACCAGATGCCCGGTGTGGCGGAGCTGGAATCCGAACCAGCCGAGTAGGCGCAACGCGCATCATCATGGGCATGCTGGCATCGCAATGCCAGTGACTTTGAGTTTTGGATCGGTTTTGAAATGTTAAAACAATCCATGAATTTGGTTCCCGCCCGCCCGGCGATGTACCAGGCGAAGCTCGTCTTCTATCTGTTTTTGGCCTCGCTGGGCATGTTTTTCATCGCCAGCATGTTGACCTATCTGATCGTTCGGCAGCAGGCGTTTCGACCAATCGAAGACGCGATCCCAAATTCAATTCTGGCGATGGGCCCGGAAGTCTATCAATCGTTGACTCTTCCGATCTCGTTTTGGATCAGCACGCTGGTTCTGATTGCGGTTAGCGTCTTTTTGCAGCGAGCGTGCTGGCTGGTTCACCGGGAAAAGCAAATTGACTTTCGCCGCTGGTTGGTCTGGGCTTTGCTGGCGGCAGGCGTTTTTGTCTTGATTCAGTCTTTTGGAATGCATGATCTCTTGAGTCAGCATTTGAGCCAAGCCGACGGTTCAGCGAAAGTCTATGGAATGTCGTTCACGCTTTCATTCATTCACGCCTTACATGTGATCGGCGGGATGGTCTTTCTGGCTTACGTTACTCGTCAGGCTTTTCGCGGCAAGTACGATCACGAACGACACTGGGCGGTCGACCACTGCGCTAGCTATTGGCATTTCCTCGACGTGGTTTGGGCCTTCATGCTGATCACGTTTGTCGTTGCTCGGTGAACGAAAATCTGGTGGACGCTGGAGTACTTTAAAGTACCTAGCTGCTTTGCGCTGCGCAAACGTAGGACGGGCACTACTAGTGCCCGTCCTACATTCAAAAGACTCATCGTGAAGCCCATAGAACACCGGATAAGATGCTGACAGGTTCGTTGCTTTCAAAAGAACTGAGAGCGGCACTATTTCTTGACTTGTTTGAATTGGTGCATCCAAACTGGGAACTCATCATCCCATTCCATGCCTGGATGCATTCGCAAGATCAGGTCGCGATACATTTCCAGACTGGGATAACCTTCCTTCGCGGCTTCGACTTCGGTCATCACGCCAAGCCCTTCCTGCCTCAATTCTTCGATCACAAACGGTACACCCTCAAGCTCAAACGTTTCGCCGGGGTAGCCATACACACCCGCTCGACGTTGTTGGGTTTTGGCGCCGCTGAGCGCCGAAGCAACGAGTCTGGGGTGCGTTACCAGTCGGTCAATCGAACAGGTTTTCTCCGGATAGTCGGTAGAAGGCTGCGTCATTTTGATTCCTTGTTGTTTTGAGATCCTGATTCTAACCGGAGATTGGGTTCTTTAAAGTCAATCTTGGAAGTGCGATAATTCTCGCGTATCACACTGAACACTTGTCTTATTACCGATTCAACTAGGTCGACCGATGTCGCTGTTCGAACAAGCCGAAAAAGCCAATCTTGACGCAGCCAAGCCGTTGGCTGCGCGGATGCGGCCGCGCAACCTTCAGGAGTTTACCGGCCAGCAACATTTTCTCGGCCAAGGCAAACTGCTGCGGCAGTTGGTCGATGCTGATCGGCTAGGCTCGGTGATCTTCTATGGTCCGCCAGGAACCGGAAAAACGACACTGGCCCGGATTCTGGCTGGCGAAACCGAGCGTGAGTTCGAACAACTCAGCGCGATCATGCACGGCGTCAAAGACCTGCGTGAAGTGTTAGCTCGCGCGCGCGATAACCTTGCTTCGGGCGGTCGTGGAACGCTGCTGTTCATCGATGAAATACATCGGTTCAATAAATCGCAACAGGATGCCATGCTCGCCGATGTCGAGGACGGAATTGTAACGTTGATCGGCGCGACAACCTCGAATCCGTTTTTTGCGGTTAACGGGGCGCTAGTGAGTCGAAGTCAAGTCTTTCAGTTTGAGCCGCTTGCAGATGCTGAGATAAAGCAACTGGTGCAACGGGCACTTGGCGACGAGGAACGAGGGCTGGGCAGTTTCGATATTTCCGTCGACGACGATGCGATGGAGTACATCGCCAAAATTTGTGACGGCGATGCCCGAAAAGCACTTTCGATTCTGGAAACTGCGGTGATCGCAGCTGGAGGTGATCTGAATGGCAAACGCCAATCAATCGAAATTACCAAAACTATCATGCGAACCGCCGTCGGAAAGCGAGCCATTCAATACGATCCGACCGGCGATGAACACTACGACTGCGCCAGTGCGCTGATCAAGAGCATTCGGGGAAGCGATCCCGACGCGGGGATTTATTGGCTAGCCCGGATGCTTGAAGGCGGTGAAGACGTTCGATTTCTTTGCCGTCGATTGATCATTCTGGCTAGCGAGGACATTGGCAATGCGGACCCACAGGCGCTGACTTTGGCGGTGGCTTGTTCCCAAGCCTGTGAGCAGATTGGATTGCCGGAGTGCCAACTGACGCTTTCCCAAACCGTTGCCTATCTGGCCTGCGCGCCGAAATCCAACGCGGCAACGACTGCGATTGGCGCGGCAAGATCTGACATTCGAGACGACCGTATTCTGCCCGTACCGCGACACCTTCGTGACAGCCACTACCGCGAAGCCGGAAAGCTGGGGCACGGAACGGGATACCAGTATTCTCACAACCAACCCGATGGCGTTGCCAGCCAAGACTATTTGGGCGTTGACCGTGAGTACTACCAACCCGTCGATCGAGGGTTTGAATCAGAGCTTCAAAAACGGCTCAAACTGATTCGGACAAAACTCAAACAAACGCCCGACGCGTAAAGTGGAAACCGCTTGGGCACTCAATGGCAACCCGACGCATCGAGGCTGTGATTTTTTCAAAACATTGCTTAACAACATCAGCCGTTTGGCGATAGCCGCGGTTGATGGCAGTTCAACCGGGGCTATCGCCCAAACGGCTAATAAAATCACAACCTGGTCGGGTTGCCATTGAGTCACTCCCGCGCAGGCGGGAGTCCATTGAAGCATTAAAAAACCATCTCAGCGAAACCAACCGGCGGCTAGTGCCTTGCCGCCGACGATTCGGGGGGCGACTGATCCCTATTGGTGCTACTCACTGGGACGAAGCAAACCTTCGATCGCATCGGTTAAGACTTTGAATCGATACGGTTTCTTGCAATGGGCGTCGGCACCATGCGCTTTGGCGGGATTGACTGCGCCTTGGTCGCCTGACAATCGAGGACTGTAGCCGGTGCAAACGATCGTGAGAATTGAATCACTTATTCTCTTGACCTCCTGAATCAACTCATCGCCGTAGAGGTTGGGCATGATCTGATCGGTCACCAAAATATCAAATGCCGAAGGATCCTTCTCGAACGCCTTTAGCGCTTCCTGTGGATCGGAAAACGCGCTGACCAAATATCCTGACAGCTCCAACTGCTGCGCCATTCCCTGAACGATCACTTCGTCATCGTCAACAATCATTAATCGGTAGTTTTTCTTCGAATCCGTATTTGCTGCTCCCTCGGTCGCAACAGTCGCCGTTGAAGCCTCAACGGTGGTTTCAGATGATTCGGGAAAGAAAATTTGAAACGTCGAACCTTTATCAACGACACTCTCCACGCGCACACTGGCTTGGTGGGCTTGGGCGATTCCAAAGACGGTCCAAAGCCCCAATCCTGTCCCTTCTCCGACTGGTTTGGTCGTAAAATAGGGGTCGTGAATCCGATGAAGAATGTTGGCTGGGATCCCGTAGCCTTTATCAGAAACCGTAAGCACGACATACCGCCCCGGATCCAATTCTTCTTTATCAGCTGCCGACCGATCCAACTCAACTGAGTGAACCTTGATTTCTACGTCGCCTCCGGTATTGCGCATCGCATGTTCGGCGTTACCACAGAGGTTAAACAATACCTGCTGGATCTGCGCCAAGTTCGCCATGATGACACCACTGCCGGAGTCGTCCTCAAAAACAAGCCGAACCTGTGGCGACAAAAACGCGTTAAGAAGCGGAAGCGATTCATTGACCGCATGGGCTAAACAGATTGGAGTTTGATCAATCTGATCCGGCCGACTCCAGTTCAACAGCTGTTGAACCACTCCCTTAGCCGAGTCAATGGTGGACTGAATCTGCTGCAAGTGAGTCAAAGTTTTTGCAGGATTATTGCAATCGACTTGAATTAGATCGGAGTAGATCTGAACCGCTCCCAGAACATTACTGAAATCATGGGCCACGCCGGCAGTCAACTGCCCGATGGCTTCCATTTTAAGAGATTGCCGAAGCTGATTCTCAAGTCGCAACTGATTTTGCATCGTGGATTTGCGAGTAACAAATTCAGCAACCGTAAGCGCCGAAAGTTTCTGCGCCAGCACCAGATCCTTTTTCGTCCATTTCCGTGGCTCAGTATCGATCGCACAAAACGAACCAAGCGGAACATCTTCGTGAATCAACGGAACTCCAAGATAGGCCACGACATTCAGATCTTCGACGGCCATGTTGTCGCACACCAGATCGTGATTCCGAGCATCATTGATAACCAAGGGTTCGTTTCGCTTGACAACTTCCTGACAAAACGAATGCGAAAGCGGTGTTTGACGATCGGTTGCCCAAGGCTCTCCCAGCCCACTAGCGCCAACAAAAAACTGACGGTCGTCAGTTACCAGAGAAATCAGACAGATTGGAATTTCCAGAATCAAACAGCCCAATTCGGCGAGCAACTTGAAACTGCTCTCTGTAGGAGCGTCTAGAATATCGAGGTCGGCGAGCACTTTGAGCCGTTCGGGCGAATCCAGACGGATCTGAAGTTCCTGATCGACCAGAGATTCGGCGAGTACGTCATCGTGATCGAGTTGCTTGTCCAACGACATATAGAGAACCAAAGATCCGAAATTGAAATTCCAAATTGACGGTTAACTGAGAACCTGCTCGATACGGAAATTGAAATTGGCCGACGTTCAGAAATCATCAATCAGATCTAAAACCGACGAACCCTATTGTGAATGATAGCAGTTCCAATTTCGAGAGGATACGCTATTTAAAACACCGGTAATTTGATGCGAAAAGTGTTATCGCGGGTCTGCATTAAAACGAATCTGTCGCCTGTTGCCCCGCTACGTCTGCCAAGCAAATTTGACGCGAAATTAGTGCTAGCTGTCAAGCTTCGATCATAACTAATCAAAGGACAGACGTCGCATAACTTTCGGCGAAATGCTACTCTCCGGGCAGCTTTTGATCTTAAAAGCAGCAACTTGCCAACAGGAATGAAATGATCGTCAATACGACAATGACGACAATCCAGGCGGGGGTCGGCCTTTTGAAGTCACTGGAGCTAAGAAACTCTCGGCAGTAGGGACACTGATCAACGTCTTCGTAGATTTCTTTGCCACACTTGGGGCAGGGAATTTGGTAGTCGTCCTCGTCGTCTTCGTACACCGTCAATCCAAAATCGAACCCGTTGCCAGCAATGACAAACTGATGTCAAGCCACTGGCAACATACCTTACAACGACTCAAGTGACAAACTTGAGGCATCGCCAGTCAAGGAGGACTGAAATGCACTCGTTAAAAAACACTATCGTCGCCGTGGGCTTGCTTGGCCTTTCGTTCCTGTTCTATCAGGCATCGACCAAGCCGAATCCGAATGCACACTTGAGTGAAGGGGTTCCGGATCTCTCGATATCCGATGGAACCGATGGATTCTCAAAGCTAACCACCGGCAAGCTCGATTCGGGAATTGACGCGATCAAGTCAAAGCTGAACAGCCTTCCGAATCTCGAGATGCCCGATCTATCCAAGCCCAAACAGATGGTCTCGGACATGGCCAGCGATTTTAAAAACGAGTTGAACAACAAAGCAGCTCAGCTCAAAGAAAAAGTCAACGAAGGGATTTCTGATTTCCAACTCGAAATGCCCAATCTAAACACACCCAACCTCAACGCCCCAACCTCGGAAGCTCCGAGACTCGAGGCGCCTCGACTCGAGGCTCCAATGTTGAAAACAGATCAGCCAGCCCCAATTCAATTCAACGCTCCTGCTGCGCTTTCGAACCATCGCGCGACTCCTGCTCCAACTCAGCAAATGCCTGTCCAGCAGCCACTAGACAACACGGCGCGAGATCAAGGATTGATTGCAGCGCTTCAGTCCCAAGTTCAACAAACTGTTGATTCGAGTAACGACTTTCATCTGGATAACACGACTCAAGAGAAGTCTAGCGAGTTTCAGTTCGCTTCCCAACCAATTCCCTCCGGCGATTCATCGTTCAATCAACTCGCTGCAGACAGTCGTTCGATTGACGCAGGTTCGAATGTGTTCCGAGCCGACACCGCTCCTATGGACGCTGGCCTCCGATTTGAAGAGGCTTGGGCTCGTGTCGATCAACTCGTCGAAGCCAAAGATTTCTACGGTGCTCTGAGACTACTTTCGCAGTACTATCGACGTGACGATATCTCGGGACCTCAGCGACAGCGGCTAAACGGCTGGCTTGATGCTTTGGCGGGCAAAGTCATCTTTTCCACAGAACACCACTTGGACCAACAGCCCTTTACCGTCAGCAATGAGTCGTTGACCGATATAAGCTCCAACTGGGGCGTTCCAGCTCAATTGATCTACAACATCAACAAAGCAAAAATCGCCAATCCAGCTTTCGTGGATTCCGGAACCGAGCTGAAGGTTGTTCGAGGACCGTTCAGTTGTGAAATCGACCTGTCCTCAAACGTAATGACGTTGTTTCTGGGCAACCTTTATGCCGGTCGCTATCCAGTGAAGATTGGAATCTCAGGAAACCCTCGACCGGGTGAGTATCGTGTTCTGGCCAAATCGATCGTCGGTCATTCATGGCGCGATGCGGCTGGGAACGAGTATCCACCAGGATCTCCTCAAAACGGCTATGGCCCAAACTGGATCGGGCTTAGCGAAAGCCTCTGCATCCACGCGGTTGGCAGTGATGTCACTGGCACCCACACCGGCTGCATCGGTCTCAACTCCAAAGACGCCAAAGATGTATTTGGCATTCTCGGCAAAACGTCGCTGGTCAAGATCGTGGAATAGCTGGTCAACGCCAGGATATCATTTTGCCTTGGGAATTCGGCAAAGACTGTCTTGAACATCTCTATTCTCCTGAGCCGTTTTGGCGATACCCACAGTTGAACTGCCATCAACCGCGGCTAGCGCCAATACGGCTCAAGTAGTTATCCATGCTTCGTCGCGTACCGACCGATCAAGCCTTTCCGGCGTTTCCTTTGGGCAATTGGCGTTAGCCAAAGCGCGCAAATTTCCGCCTAAAGACGGCATCACAACCGCGTGTTACCAACTCGTTACACCCAAATCAGGGGCAAGTTGTAACATTAGGTTAGAATACCAGTACAAACTGCCTCCGGCTTGAAATTGGCTCCTTGGAATAATCTCGTGACGCGCGCAACCATTCTCACTATCGAAGACGATCCGGCGATTCGCCGGGGAATCGTCGACGCGCTCGACTTCAATCAGTACTCCGTGATCCAGGCTGCCGACGGGGACGAAGGGCTCAAGAAATCAACACAAAACGAATACGACCTTTTGTTGCTTGACCTCGCACTTCCCGGTACTCCTGGTTTGGAAATTCTTCGCGAGGTCCGCAAGCTGCGCCCGACCCAACCGGTCATCATCCTGACGGCCAAAGGCGAAGAGTCGGATCGAGTTCGGGGTCTTGAGGATGGGGCAGATGACTATGTTGTAAAGCCATTCAGCATCAAGGAATTGATGGCTCGGGTGGAAGCAGTCCTGCGCCGCACACCACAGCGACCAAGCAACAATGAAGCGGTCTCGTTCCCCACGGGCCAAGTCGATTTTGAACGTCGCGAATTACGGTTCGTTGATAGCTCACGATCTGAGCTTTCCGAAAAGGAAGTTGAGTTGATTCGTTACTTGGCCAACAACCGTGGCCGGGCAATTTCCCGAGATGAACTTCTTTCAAGCGTTTGGAGACTCAATCCAAAAGGCATTTCGACCAGAACGATCGATATGCACATTGCCCGCCTGCGGGAAAAACTCCGCGACAACAAGGAGAAGCCAGAGATCCTGCTGACCGTTCGAGGCAAGGGTTATATGTGGGCGGCCCAGCCGACTCAGGTGGGAGACTAGAAATGAAAAAGCCCTGGCAAATCTGGACGGCTTTTTTGCTTTGCCTCAGCGCGCTGGTTTTGGCAATGCTCTGGCTAAGCTTCAAAACCATTGAGATGGATCAGGCCAGAGAAAACGATCGTGTTGAAACCGAACAAGCTCGACGGCAGGCCGAACTGCAGGAACGAATCAGTAGTGCCCTTTATCGGATGGACTTGAAACTACTGCCACTGGTTTCCCTTGAGTCGTCGCGTCCGCATTACCTTTACGAACCCTTCTACGAAGTCTCCAATCCTACCGTCATTCCATCGTCGGGCCGTGGTGGCAATGACCTACAACAACAAACCGTTGGTGGTGGCTCGGAGGAGGGGTATCCAAAAGTCCCGTCTCCACTGCTAATCGAAACGCCAGAGTTTGTGTTGCTTCATTTTCAGCTTCGCGCCGACAAGTCGATTGCTTCGCCACAGAACCCAACTGGATTAGATCGTTCGCGAGCTCAGGAAATGCTTGGCAAAGCGTTCGCTCACCAACCGATTGCTGAAAGGCTTCAACATGCCAAGCAATTTTGTTTGTATGAGACGTTGATTGATCGTTGCCCGGGCGTCGAAACCGCCCCTGATTTTGAACCTCCAAAAGGCCAGCAGCTCGTTCAAAGTGTTCAGCAATCTGGGAACTATTACAACAGTCCGGCCAACGACAAAGTCTCAGGCAATCTGGCTAGCCAGAGCTATCAAGTCGGACTTTCCCAGGGAGGCAAGGGTAGCAAAGTCGCAATTCAACAGGAGCGCAGCCAGATGCGCGCTAGTGACGAGTTCAATCGTCGACTCGAAACTACTCGTAACCAAGTCGCGTCAGTCAACCAGAACACCATGCAGTACCAACTACAGGGACTTGGAGGTTACGGACAAAGTTACGGTGTCGAATCGCAGACCGATTCAGCAGACATCGGCTTTGTAGAGCAAGGCGTTATGCAACCCATTTGGATCGAGGACGAGCTGGTCCTGTTTCGACGAATCGATGGCGACGGCGAGCCGGTATTTCAGTGTTGCTGGTTGGATTGGGAGGAAATTCAAAACAACCTGCGAACCGAAGTTGCTGATTTGCTACCAGAAGTCGATTTCGAACCAGTCAAAGCCGACACCGATTTGCACGTCGGTACCGCGTTGACGACGCTTCCGATTCAACTCATCGTCGACAGCCAGAAACTTTTGTCCACATTGTCGATCAACGATACAACGTCTGTTGTTGAAAAAGGCTCGGGGCTCAAGATGGCGCTGTTGCTTTCCTGGCTGGGAATCGGACTGGCAGCCGTTGCTTCTGCACTTCTGCTCAATGGCGTCATGAAACTGAGCGAGCGACGGGCATCGTTTGTTTCGGCTGTGACTCATGAACTTCGCACACCCTTAACAACATTCCGGATGTACTCCGAAATGCTGGCTGAGCGTATGGTTGCGCCTGAAAAACAACAGGAGTACGCCAACACGTTGAGGATTCAAGCCGATCGGCTTTCACATCTGGTTGAAAACGTATTGCAGTTCGCCAGACTCGAGCGAAGCTCCGTTGTACCACACTCAGAACGAGTCCAGGTTCGCGATTTGATCGACCGGTTCTCAGCGCGTCTCACTGAGCGAGCCACCGAATCGGACATGAAGCTCTCGATCATGATCGACGATACTCTGTCCGATACTTCTGTTCAGACTCATCCGGCCAGTGTGGAACAGATTCTTTTCAATCTGGTCGACAACGCTTGTAAATACGCCAAACCAAATTCGAAGAATGTGATTGAGCTTAGTTGCAAACGTGCTGGCAGCTCATTGCAGATCTCAGTTCGCGATTATGGACCGGGCGTCGCCCCTAAGTTCAAGAAAACGATGTTCCAACCATTCAGCAAATCCGATATCGACGCCGCCAATTCTGCGCCTGGCGTTGGATTGGGTTTGGCACTTTGTCGCAGAATGGCTCGCTCTCAAGGCGGTCGACTGTTCCACGAATCACAAACCGACGGCGCCCAATTTGTGGTTGAGTTGCCGCTTTAATGTGATAGCCGTTTTGCTGTTGTCGGTTTCCAAACTACGCCCGTAAAATGTCGGTTTGCATTTTTCAAACCTTACTGCGGGCGATTCATGTCGAGTTTACGAACGATCTATTTTCTTTTGTTGATTGGCCTGTTCTGTTTCGCCGGACCGATTGATTCGACATCGGCACAATTCCAACAGGCTTACGTCAACTCGATCGAGCAAACTTATAAAAAGCAATCGGTTCGCATCCCGATGCGAGATGGAAAGACGCTTTACACGACCATCTACGCGCCGCGTGATACGTCGCGACAATATCCGATCCTGATCAATCGGACTCCGTACAGTGTTCAGCCCTACGACGACAATCTCTACCCGGGTCGTGTGGGACCATCGAGATACATGGAATCAGATGGCTACATTTTTGTGCATCAGGATGTTCGTGGTCGCTGGATGTCAGAAGGCCGTTTCGACAATATGCGGCCCAACATTCCTGGCAATGACACTGATCAGATCGACGAAAGCACCGACACTTACGATACGATCGAGTGGTTGCTCAAACGCGTCAAGAATCACAATGGAAACGTTGGCATGTGGGGAATTTCCTACCCAGGATTCTACGCGGCGGCGGCGCTTCCAGATCATCATCCGGCGCTCAAAGCCGTTTCGCCCCAAGCTCCGATCTCCGACTTTTTCTTTGACGACTTTCACCATCACGGGGCATATCTGCTGAGCTATTTCGTCGCCACATCGACGTTTGGCTATCAACACAACGGCCCAACGCCACAGAAATGGTATACGTCGATCGATACGACAGGTCAGGACCCTTGGAGTTTTTACGTGAATCTGGGCTCAATGAGCCAGGCCAGTCGGCTGTTCGATGACAAGAACTTCTTCTGGCGACAGATTGTCGAACATCCCAACTACGACAGCTTTTGGCAGAATCGAGCGATCATTCCTCATCTGAAGAATATCAAAGCTAATGTCATGACAGTCGGAGGATTCTATGATGCTGAGGATCTTTACGGTCCGCTCAATGTCTATCGCGCGATCGAGGAGAATAACCCGGACACGTTCAATGTACTCGTGATGGGCCCGTGGAGCCACGGCGACTGGGCAAGCGAAACTCCGTACGCGGTTGTTGGCAAAGTCAGTTACGGCGAGCGCGTTTCAGAAACGTACCAGAAGAACATCGAAGCTCCGTTCTTTCGCTACTTTCTCAAAGACTCCGGCGAACGACCAAAGTACGAAGCCCTGATGTTCGACACGGGTGTCAAGCGATGGCGAAAATTTTCGAAGTGGCCGCCAACGGGTGCTTCGACCAGCAAGTACTTCCTCCACGGCGATCGAACGTTGTCGACCAACGAACCTACCGCCACCGAGATCGACAAGACGCAATTCCTGAGCGACCCAGCCAATCCGGTTCCACACCGTCAACGCCAGGATATCAAGCTTGCTTTCACGCCGCGCGGCTACATGTCCGACGACCAGCGGTTTGCGTCAGCCAGACCTGATGTTCTCGTCTTTCAAACGCCTCCACTAACTGAACCGCTCCTAATCACGGGCGATATTCTTGCGAACTTGAAAGTCGCCACCACCGGTTCAGCAGCCGACTGGGTTGTCAAACTGATCGACGTTCTCCCTGACAACCATCCGTCTTATGTTCCCGGATCCGATGGCAGTTTGAACTTCTCCGGAGCCCAGTTGATGGTGCGAAGCGAAGTGATTCGTGGTCGGTTTCGAAACAGTTATGAAAATCCCGAGCCTTTTGTGCCCAACGAAATGGCAGAGATTAAATTGCCGTTGCAAGACGTGTGTCACACTTTTAAAGCCGGTCACCGGATCATGATTCATGTGCAAAGCACCTGGTTTCCGCTGATAGATCGAAATCCGCAAAAGTACGTTGACAACATCTTCAAAGCCACGCCTGCCGACTTTATTCAGGCAACACATACGGTGTTCCATAAACCAGACGCACCCAGCTGGATTGAGCTGAAGGTTTTCAAGCCGTAGTTTGAGATACCAGGATGCGATGGCTCGTTGGGTGGCTGGGGTCGAACATAGTGAGCCCCCAGAGGATCTATGAGCTTACCAACTGGGGGCTCGCTGCGCTCGACCCCAGCCACCCTTTAAGGTATGCGAACTTGGGTATGCGAACCTTGGGTATGCCTGAACTACTCCCTTGGTATCACGGAACTGAGAAGCACTTGTGCAGCAGTCGTCAACTCTTAACCGTTGCTTGATCCGGCTTGGTTTCAACATCGGTCAAACCCGTTTGCATCGTAAGCTTCATTCGGCACGCCCAGCGGCCGTTTGTATCGCCGACAACCGACCAATGCGGTTGAACACAAACGCATTGGTGCACCAACTCAAAACCGGATTCGGATTGACTGACCGTCTGGACTGGATAAGTGAATATCCCGCCGACTTGATCAGTTTCAAGGTTCACCGAAAGGCCCAACCAACCGTCGGTCAACTTCAACTCGTTAACGTCGGTGAGACTTAAAATCGAGCCAAGGTGGCCAAGGTTCTTTCCATCGGAACCCGAAAAGAACCTGTCGTCTTGGCCATCGGGAAGCCCCGCAAAATTAAATTCGACAGCAAACCGGAATTCTCTGTCTTTAGGGAGGCCCTCGATCAAGTAAGCGATTTCCAATTCGCTGACGCCTTCGTTGAGCGTAACGCCCTTCTTGATCGTCAATGGAACACCCCACGCGTTGCCTTCACGCGTCATCATCACTTGATTCCGACCCGGGTTGCGGCGGATTTTCGCGATAAACTCGCCGTCAGCAAAATCTCCACGCTCAGCGGCTCGACTTTCCTGAATCGCAAGCACATCGACATCATCGTCCCAAAAATGATCGATCAACATGTTTCGCAAGCGAAGATCGTACTGCAACCGCTCGTCAAGATCGGCTTGTTTGAACACCACGCGATCGTGAATGCTGGCGGCTTGTTCGCCATTTTCATTTTCGCCCTGGAGGACTTTGGCGTGATAAAGCTCTGGTCGTCGCTGAATTGCTGCGCCGAGATTGTGCCCAATCGACCTAAGATCGAGCTCGTAGATCTGCCCACCGGTTTGGGCGCTAATCCAAGCCACCACTTGATCGTTGGCTAAACGAACTTCGGGTCGTCCATCGAAATTATAATCGTCGGTCGTCGTCTCAACCCATTTCGCGGGCCGACCCATCGCCGATTCAAGCAACGTTTCGGCAGCCAGAAGATGTTGATAAACCGCATTACGAAGGTGCGGCAAGTAGATTCCGCCGAATGCCCCGTGCCAGTAACTGCAGTTGCATTGACCTTGATACAGGTGATCGGTTGCGCGTTTGACGACCGGTGAATCGGCGTCCTTCTCGATCGCCTTTTCCAACAGACTGCTAACGTACATCATCCGTGAGTACATCTCGTTGGACTCAGGATATTTGACTTTGAAGTTTCGCCAAAATCCGCCACCAAAGAACGATTGAATCTGATTCCATCGAGGATCGTTCTCGAGCTGGTGAACAAGCTCGTCATATTCGACCTGCCGATTAACCGGCAGCGACCACTCTGTCATCTCGCGGTAGCTGGCATCGGGGAGGTAAACCTTGCCGCGGGGTGGCGTCGAGTCGATCGCTTCTTTGAGCGTCGAAGTCTTGAGCCAATCCTTGTTCTCGGTCAAAGCGGAGAAGAACTTCTCCAGCCAACCATCTTCATAGACGTGCTTTTTCGTGTTGGGCCAGGTACCGAACTTTTCGCCATCGTCACCAAAAACAACAACGCTGTCAGGCGAACGCTCCGCCAACATCCGGCAGTGGTCAATGGTTTCCTGCGGCTCCGAAAACGGGATCAAGTAACGAAGGTGTTCACTGCCCGGGAAAACACAAATCGTCTTCCCTTCATCTTCGGCAACGAAATAGCCGGTCAACTGATCGTTCTTTAATCCGGATCGTCGGAAGTGATAGTCATCCAGAACGGTGTACCCAATTCCGGCTTCTGCGATCGAATCCGTGAGGCAGGATTCCCAGACTCGCTCTGGCATCCACATCCCATGGACTTTGGAACACACGCGATCCTCAAGCCATTTGGAGAACTGTGAAATCTGCCCCACCCGATCACGCTGGGGAATCATTGGCAGGATGGCTTCGTAAAATGCTCCGCCAACAATTTCAACTCGACCGACTTCCACCAGTTGGGAGATTCGATTGAGATAGTCGGGATGCGTCGTCTCCAGCCACTTCATCAACGGACCGCTAGTGTGCAACGAAATCTTCAGATCCGTGTACGACTCAAACACATCCAGAAATGGCAGATAGCTGTCTTGGTATGCCGCTTCGAAAACGCCGTCGAAATTACCGACCGGCTGGTGATTATGAAGGACTAGGCAAAGTTGAATTTGTGGGTTGCTCATTGAGTCGATTCGACGGGAACTACTTGTCAGCGGATGTGCAGGTGGCGCTTTTGATTTCAAAAGACGCTTTGTAGTAATGGCATCGGCAACTGTCAGCACCGATTGAACTCTGTTTTACCGTATTTGAATCGAGTCAAAAGGTGGAAACGGCAGACGACAGAAAATTGGGACAATTATTCGATTCGATTCATCAGTATCGACCCAGAAACTCTTGGTGACCGGCACAGATTGCCGAAGCAAGAACCAATTCGGAATGGCGAATCGTGTGGCACATCCTGCACATCGAGACAACTAAAGAACTGTTCTCTTAGAAGACTGATCCTGGGGAAAAGCCCGAGCTACCGGCAAGGGTTCCAACATTCCACTCGATGTTCCAACGTCAAAGCAATTTTGTTGGTCAGGGCATTTACTCTGTGTTAACGTATTGGCTTGAGAATATATTTAACAGAAACGGAAGAAGGACTTCGATGATTGCACTCGCGCTAACGATTTGGGGCATTGTTATTTTGGTCAAACGCAAGGTCTCATTGACGAAGCAAAAGATCTGCACCGGCGGTCCGGCGATTGCGATTGGCGCCCTTTTCGTGGGTATCTTTCCGATTTCGTTGGCGGTTGGAATCGTGATCGGTATTGTTCTGGTAGCGACAGGTGCTGATCCGGCGTTCCTGATGGACTATGCGATATTTTTTGACTTAGGCGTTCTCGCACTTATCGTGATCACCGCATTCGTGATCGCTTCGATTTACGGTCGTTCAGAAGAAGAATTGAACCGGCAGAAACTTGCACAAAATCGACCAGCTGGCTCCAAGCCAAATTTCCAACCATCGAACTCGTCGAACCCCTTCGAGCCACCAGCGGCAAATTAGTCGCTCAGACAGACAAACAGAACGGCTAATTAAACAATGGCACGCTGTACGGACCATTGATAGCAGTGACAACACTAGGACCGCAACTGCTCTGCTGCTGATTCGGGCGGTACCGGATTGACCCAGATATCAGTTCCCAATTCAAATCCCGCCCCTTTGGTCAGCCGAGGCAGAAGCTCGACAAACCAGTTGCTTCGATCTCCTGCAAACGGATCAAGGTGCAACAAAAGATTGTACGCCGGCTCCTGTATTTGTGACTCAAGCATTGTTACGACTTGCCGGCAATGCTGGGCAAGCTCAGCCAACCCTTGAGAATCAAGATCGAGATAACCGGATCTGGTGTCTCGCGGAATGATCCGGACTTGAAAAGGGCTACGACTGGCAAATGGGCAGACGACGCAAAAAGCATCGGTCAACGTTACGATTCGCTCCGACTGCTCGATTTCCCAATTCATCAACGACTCAATCAATGAACAGCCATGTTTTTGACGATGGGACTGGTCTCGATCGAAACGGTTCTGAAGATGGCTGCTGACAACCGGAGATCCAATCAGTTGCATGTGGATGTGACCCAGTGAAGCACCAGCGGCAAAGCGACAATTCATGAACAACATCGCATGCTTAACGCCGTCCATCGAATTCAAGTCTGCAATCCGGTCCTGTGCGACTTTCAGCGCCAGTCGCAACTCCTGGTCATTCAACTCACTGATGGAAGTAATATGTCGAGGCGAAGGAATGATTAATTCCTGAACACCATATCCCGAATTCGATTCGCATATTTCTGACTGGCCTGCGCCAGAAACTGCTGGATGACTTGCTGAACCGTTGCGAGAAAAAGAAGGGTATTTATTGGGAACCACCCTGACCATCCAGGCTTTGGGATCACTGAGCGGTGTTCCGTTCTCGTCGTAGTGCGCAATCGCAGCAGGAGTCTGCTCCTCATTGCCTTTGCAAAACGGACACAGCAACTGCTGCCTACGTTGTTCGATCGGAACGAACTCCATCGGACGCTGAATTCGATTCTTCGCGATGGCCACCCATTGGTCATTGATCGGATCGTGACGCAGGTCGGACATACGAGTGGTTACCGTCGATTCTGTTATTTAAGTGATTTGGAAACTACGGTTTTTTTGTAGAGCTCTTCGTACTTCCTTGCACTCGTCGTCCAGGACCAGTCTTTTGTCATTCCGTTGATGACCAGCTGATTCCAACCCTTGCGATCCTCATTGTACATCCGCAACGACTTGGAAAGCGCCGCCTCAAGCCCAGCCGAGGTAAATTCCTCAAAACTAAACCCCGTCGCTGTGTTGTTCTCGAGATTCTCCTGAGTCGCATTGATAACGGTATCGGCAAGTCCACCAGTCCGCCGCACGACTGGAACCGTTCCGTAAGCCATGCTGTACATCTGATTGAGACCGCAAGGTTCGTAACGGCTGGGCATCACAAACATGTCTGCTCCAGCTTCGATTTGGTGGGCCAGTTCATTCGAAAAACCAAGCGTCAAACCAAGCTTGTTAGGATGCAATCGATGAAGCGTCGTCAAGACATGATGGTAGTCGGGGTCTCCCGTTCCCAGAATCACCCACTGAGCATCAACCGACTTCAACCACTGACGAAGGATAGGAAGTATCAACGACCAACCCTTCTGCTCGGCCAACCGGCCAACGATCCCGATCAAGGGCACGTTTGGATCAACCGCTAATTTGTTTTGAACCTGCAATTCATGTTTGCATTTTGCTTTGCCCGGACTTCCCGACGCGACGTCGAAGTTGGCGTCGAAATTGGTTGGAATCAATTTATCGGTCGCTGGATTCCAATCCGCAGTATCGATGCCGTTGAGAATCCCGGATAATCGGTCCACTCGATCTTGAAGAATCCCTTCGAGCCCACAACCTTGTTCTGCGCCTTGAATCTCAACGGCGTACGTCGGACTGACTGTGTTGATTGAATCCGCAAACGCGATTCCGGTTTTCAAGAGATTCAATCGACCGTGAAACTCCATCTCTTGCCAGTTGAAATATTTGGCATCCAACCCAGATACAGCCAATTTTTCGTAGTCGAACAAACCCTGATACGCCAAGTTGTGAATCGTAATCAGCGACGCGATGTCTTGATAAAGCGGATTCTCGGAGTACTCACATTTCAGTAGCGCTGGAATCAATCCGGTTTGCCAATCATTGCAATGAATCAAATCGGGTTGGAGGTCTAGCAAGCGCACCGATTCCAAAACGCTTCGGCAAAAGAAAGTGAATCGCTCGCAGTTATCTGCATAGTCGCTACCTTGCTCACCGTACAAGGCGTCTCGTTGAAAGTATTCCGTGTGATCGACGAGATAGAGATCGACATTGCTATCGGGAAGCGTGCTTTTGAGAAGCCGCCCATTTTCGAGTTCGCTGCCGATCGGAATCTCGAGTGTCGTCGCAGTCTTCTCAACCTCAAGGCCCGCTTTGAGAGCCGCTTGATAGGCCGGCATAAAAACGGTGACCTCGTGGCCAAGCTTTTCCAGCTCCCGGGGCAAAGCACCTGCGACATCAGCCAAGCCACCTGTTTTGGCAAACGGCACAACCTCACTACTAGCCAGAAGAATTTTCATAGATGGAGAGATCACTTGGCCTTGATTTGCAACAGTTCGAATCCGACTATCGAACAGGCATATCGTATTTCATAACCGCGAGAATTCGTATACCGACTTGGCAAAAAAGATCGGCAAGAAGGCAAAATCGGCATACGTCTTTGGTACTACCACACGGGAGTGACTAAATAATCGTTGGCGCATACAACTGACCAATGAAACGCCTAACGAACGCGAAGTTGGCGTTAAGATACTCCGTTCCCCGGCAATGGTTTGATCGCTTCAAAAGCAGCCTTAATTTCCATTTTCGATTTCTCCAGATCCTCGCTTAGCCGCAGTGTTGGGCCGGGAAATGAAACCGCGGCTTGAATTAACGGACTACCTAGACCTCTTTGGACGTGACCTGGTTGGCCGACAAAGCAAACGAGCTTGGCAAGCCTCCCTTTTTGCTCCAACTGCTGTTGATCCGAAACGATCTCCAATCGCCATTCCGCTGGAAGTAAGCCTTGAATCTGCGCTTCATGTTTTACCAACTCAGCGGCCGCGAGTTCAGCCGTTGAAAACTCCAGCTTGGAAACAAACAAAACAAGATTCTCTGGTTGGTCCAACGCCGCCAACAATTGTTCAATCGTCTGACCTGAGCTTGCATGGACCATGTCGCTGGCAATTTCACTGGCCGGTTGGAGCACGAAACGTCGGAAGGACATTCTCGGATGCGGTAACGTCAAGCTTTTTGTCTCGAGTTCAAGCCGACCGTAAAGCAACAAATCCAAGTCGATCTTTCGCGAACCCCATCTTTGACGACGCTTCCTCCCTAAATCGTTCTCAACCTTCACCAGTTCGCGGTGAAGTTCTTGGGCACCGAGACTGGTTTGAATCCGAATTGCCGCATTGAGATAAGACGCTTGTCCGTCCGGCCCACCGACCGGATCGGTTTGCAGTGGGCGGCTGCTGGCCAAAACGTTGATTTCCGTGATTTCCCCGATGCGCTTTACGGCTTGTCCGAAGATTTGAGTTGAATTGCCTTCGTTTGAGCCAAAGGCGATCAGACAGTCGTGCATACGAGTATCGAAGTAGTGTTCGAGAGAGTTTTGTTTTTTTGTTTATTAGGCTTGGGCTATTACGTTTTGGACCCAGCAGCTGTCCATTACTCACGTGGTGAAAAGAATTATTGTCCGATGTGGACAAGAATCAAATCTGAGCCCCATCGCCCGGAGCGCGAAACACAAACTGCGGTGACGCAAGCCATTAATGCCGCCCTCCTGGACGTGGTTGTGATTTTATTAGCCGTTTGGGCGATAGCCCCGGTTGAACTGCCATTAACCGTGGCTATCGCCAAAACGGCTGATGTTATTAAGCAATGTTTTGAAAAAATCACAGCCTCGACGTGGTTTTGACCAGACAGTCTTCAAACCAAATAAAAAACGACGATCGGCGCACCGCCAATCGTCGTTATTAGCCCCGAGTCGAAAAATCGGCTAGGGACAAAAGCCTGTCCGGCCAGCCGCCATGCCGTCCGGGAGATGAAAATACGCTCAAGTCAAACTTGTTCGCCGATCTCCTTATACCCTTTCATCAACAGGCAAAAAATGGGCGGGAATCCGCTCCCCGACTTACGTCGCCGACTGTCGCATCCCTCGGTCGCCGCCACCCAAAATCGAAAGAGTGCGTCATGCACCCATGAATCTTTTCTTGATCAATAACTCGTTCCGAAAATCGCCTACGAGCAAAAAAACAAACTCGCTATCCAAGAAACTCAACCGCGCAACGCACTATCAATTAGGTGATCGCGAATAACAAAAGTGGTTGGTTATTTATGTAAGCGACAAACAGATCTCAACACTAAGGATTCGGTCGAGTTGGTCCTACTGTTTGCAAGGGAAAGTCTTTTCGTCTCGAGGCATATTTTGAGGATGCTCTTTGACTTGTCAAGCAATCACTTCAAACTTTTTAAACTCAAAAAAAAGTTTGGTCGTTAGCGGCCCTTATTGAGGTTCGGTTTCTGCTTGCGGAAAAAAAAGTTGAGAGGGCTATCATTCTATTGTTAACTTTCATCGTCTCAAAAAAAGCGTCGTAACAAAACTCATTTGCAACGGCAAAACTCGTGTCGTCTTGGCGCTCTCAATTTGTCAACGCATCGAACTTGGATTTAATCTATGCTTTAGGTCATGCTGCGGCTGAGTTTGAGAGTGTTCTAAGAACCCAATCAGTTTAGCCTTTGTTGATAAGCCATTTTTATGCTCGCAAAATTTTTTGACTCTGGAGCTTGACTGCATTGGAAATTGTTCAATATCCGCATCCCACCTTGCGTTACAAATCCAAACCGATTACTCGGGTCGATCGTGGGCTGCGCGAAATCGTCAAGAATATGTTCTCGCTGATGTACGAGGCTAAAGGCATCGGGCTAGCGGCGAATCAAGTCGATTTGCCACTGCAACTTTTTGTCGTCAACACAAAAAGTGACCCAGTCGAAGGCGAAGAGCGCGTGTTCATCAATCCAGTGATCACCAAACCTAAAGGCAGTCACGAAGCCGAAGAAGGATGCCTGAGTATCATTGGCGTCAATGCGATGGTCGTACGTCCAGAGCAAATCCATATCTCGGCTTATGACCTCGACGGAAACGAAATCAGCGAAACAGTTGACGGATTGCTCGCCAAAGCGATTCAGCACGAGACCGATCACCTCGAAGGCGTATTGTTCATCGATCGAATCAGCGAATCATCGAGAAAACAGGTCGACATCGAACTGGAAGACTTCGAGATCGACTTCAAAAGCCGTCGTGAAACCGGTTCAATCCCGGATGATCAAACGATCATGAAGCGGCTGTCGGAAATAGAAGCCAAATATTGCAGCTAAGATTCGGCAAACGTAACCGACTCTGGCAACGGCCTCGCGCCAATCAAACTCCAACAATGTCGTCCAACGAAAGCCAACAATGCGATTGATCATGTTTGGAACCGGTCCCTTCGCCGTTCCAACGTTTAAGTCACTGCTTGACTCGGACCACGAAGTGCTGGCCTTGGTCACGCGTCCGATCGCCGATTCGGGCAAGCGAAGAAAGACCAGTGAGAACCCAACTCGGGACGCTGGCACAGAAGCAGGCCTGTTGGTCCTCGATCCACCTGACGTCAATCAACCAGGGTCAGTCGCCAAACTGGAAGAACTCAATGCCGATCTGTTCGTCGTTTGCGACTATGGACAAATTCTTTCCCGGCAATGTCTGGGCGCTGCAAAGTTGGGCGGAATCAACCTGCATGGATCGTTACTTCCCAAGTACCGTGGCGCGGCTCCGATTAACTGGGCCATCTACAACGGCGACGCGATAACTGGAATCACCATCATTCACATGACTCCCAAACTCGATGGCGGACCGTGCTTGGTCAAATCTGAAACAGAGATTCTTCCGACCGAAACAACTGAAACGATTGAGCCTCGCCTCGCGGAGCTTGGTGTCCAGCCAGTTCACGAAGCGATCTCAATGCTTGCGGCGTGGGACGGAGAATCAGAGATTGGCGAGATTCAAGATCGCAAACTTGCAACCAAAGCGCCGCGTTTGAGAAAGTCGGACGGCCAAATCGATTGGTCGCGATCGGCTATTGAAATCGTAAACCAGATTCGAGCCTTTCAACCATGGCCCGGTTCGTTCACCAACTGGCACTCCGACAAACTAAAGCAACCAATGCGACTGATCCTTCACCGTGCCTCGGTCAATGATCAATCCTCAGCGCCCGAATCAAAACCAGGCCAAGTCTTATCCACTGTGTCGGCTGACACAAACGAGTCTCAGTTAATCGTGCAGACCGGCAATGGACAGCTTTCGATCGAGGAGATTCAGCCGGCGGGAAAGCGAAAGATGCCAGTGGCAGATTTCCTGCGTGGCAAACCTCCCGAAATTGGTGATATCCTTGCTCCCTGAGCCAGATCAGCGAGGACAGGTGAGAAACAAGCCCGGATTCTGCATTCCGTTTTCGAGTTGGGTCGTGGTAAACTGTGAGCTTGCCAGGACCGTAATCCTGAGCAACAACGACGCTATGTCGCGTTTGAAATATGAAGCGTTGCGGGTCTGTTGCCCGCATAAACACGGAAACCTGAGGGCCTAGCCCTGCGGCTAACACCAGATTGATCAATGGCTACTGAGACCAAAACGCACAAACTTTACATTGAAACCGTCGGCTGCCAGATGAATGTTCTGGACAGCGAGATGGTCGTAGCCAGCCTGCGTCAAAAAGGATACGAGCTGTCGGATAACGTCAGCGACGCCGACACGATTCTTTTCAATACGTGTTCTGTCCGTGAACAAGCCGAAAACAAAACTTACAGCGCCCTTGGCCGGCTTCGCGAAGAGAAAAAGAACAATCCAGAAAAGATCATCGGTGTCATGGGATGCATGGCTCAGAAAGATCAAAAGTTGATTTTCGATCGAGCCCCTTACGTTGACATCGTTGTCGGACCGGGACAGCTGAAGGAGATCCCCGATCTGCTGGAAAAGGTTCGTGCTCACGGCGGTCAACACACCGCCGTTGGGCTTGGTCGAACCGATGGAAAAGTCGACGACATCAAACGAAGTCACGAAACGTTTGACCCGCTTCGTGATCCAACCATGCGGCCAACTCCGTTCCAGGCGTTTCTACGAATTCAAATCGGCTGCGACAAATTTTGTACCTACTGCATCGTCCCGATGACCAGAGGTCCGGAGCAGGGCAGGGACCCGAAACAGATTTTGGAAGAGGCCAAAATTCTCGCCGACCAAGGCTGCAAAGAAATCACTCTGCTCGGCCAAACCGTTAACAGCTTCAAGCATGTTACCAAGGCCGGTGAAACGACACGTTTGGCTGACTTGCTTTATCAAATCCATGACGTGGACGGGATCGAGCGAATCAAGTTTGTCACCAGCTACCCCAAAGACATGAGTTACGAATTGCTCACCGCTGTTCGTGATTTGAAAAAGTGTTCGCCGTATCTCCACGTTCCTCTACAAAGCGGATCCGATGCGGTGCTTAAACGAATGAAACGTGGCTACACCGTCAGCGACTACCGCGACATGATGGCTCGCATCAACGAGACACTGGGCGATGCCGCGGCGGTCTCGAGTGATTTCATTGTCGGTTTCTGTGGTGAAACCGAAGAAGAATTTCAGGAAACCGTCAAGCTGGTCGAGGAATGCCGTTTCAAGAACAGCTTCATTTTTAAGTACAGCGAACGTCCGGGAACGAAGGCTTCGGACCACTTGCCCGATGACATTCCTCACACCGTCAAGAAACGTCGCAACAACGAGTTATTGGAAGTTCAAAATCGAATCAGCGAAGAAGACAATCACAAATTCCTTGGGCGGACAGTCGAGGTGCTCGTTGAAGGGCCAAGCAAACGGTCTGACGCAGCCGTCAATGATCTCTCTGGTGGCCAGCCCGTAACCGACGGCACGCCAGTTCAACTGACGGGTCGCACCCACTGCGATCGCATTGTCGTGTTCGACGGCACCAAACGGTTGGTTGGACAAATCATCCCAATCGGGATCTACGAGATCTCCGCTTTCACGTTGATGGGAACCGTGGTTACCGATCACGTTTCGTCGGGCCAAGTCGTCAGTCTGGGCGGTTAGTTGGTCGACATTGGTTGGATCAACTGAGCCTGCCTAACATGCAATGTCTTTGAAGCACTGTCTTGGAAGCACTGTCTCTGGGGCGGCCATCCACCATTTCTTTTGGGCAACAATCGGTCTTTCGCCCAATTATCAGTGTAAAAATAGACCAATAACGCAAATTAGGTCGTTGAGCAAAGCCAGTGCGATTGATAGCCTGATAGCTGTTCCTTTGACAATTCAACTACAACCCCCAATCCTTTTGATGGAAAATTTGATGAAGAAGATCGCCTTTAGTGTTTGTTTGACGTTATTGTTGGCCAGTTTCTCGGTTGCCCAAGACGACGCGACTATCGCACCTCCAGCTGCTCCAAGCCCCGATGTAACTCCCGTTGCTCAAGCAGTCGAAGCTGTCGCAACAGAAGTTACCCGAGCGGCCGACGCTGCGGCGGCACCAGCTGCAACTGCTCCTGTTCAAACCGAACAACAGCTCGTTGTCGATGCAACTCCAGTCGAAGGCGTCGCCGACGCTGCCACTGCTGCTCCAGCGGACGTTGTGGTTGATCAAGGAATCGTTATCAATGAAGGTGCCGTTGCTGACCAGGGAATGATCATCCAAGGTGAGGTTTATGGTCAAGTCTACGATCAAGCCCCGGTTTACTCTGAGAATCAGATCAGCTCTTTGGGCCAAAGCGTAATGGCTCCTGTCGAAACCGAAATGGCTCCTATCGCTTCTTACGACCAAGGCGTTGTTACTGAGCCAGCTCCAATGACTTTTGAAGCCGCACCTGCCGTCAGTGCTGATCCTTTCGCAGCTCCTTCAATGGTTGCACCGACTCCAGTTGCCAGCTACTCCCAAGCACCAGCTTGCGTTGATTGCAACAACAGCAACAACGGTCGTCGAATTTTCCGAGCTGTCACGACTCGTGGTCGTTCGGTATTCACTCGTGTTCGTGGGATTTTCGGTCGTCGTCGCTAACTCGAAACCGAATAGAGAAATTTCAAAAACGTCGCTTGGCAACAGGCGGCGTTTTTTTATGCGCTTGAGCTAGCTACCGCCGCCGACAGTAGCGCCCCCTCTCCGAGGCTGTGATTTTATTAGCCGTTTGGGCGATAGCCCCGGTTGAACTGCCATTAAACGTGGCTATCGCCAAAACGGCTGATGTTGTTAAGGAGTGTTTTGAAAAAATCACAACCTATCCGAGGCTGTGAAGCAACAATCCTGAAGAATCGCCTCGGAGAGGCGAGCTACTTTGACATGCCCGCCACGCTAACCACCGGGAAATAGCTTCATGAGCTTGCCCGCAAAACTCTCCCACGCCTCGGCGGCGGCTCCAAAATCCGTTTCCATGATCTTCAAACTACCCTTTGGACCCAAGGATTGTTCGACTCGTGACCTTTCGATGACCGTCGAATTGACGGGTATTTGAGCACTGGCTCCTGCCGCCAGACGGCTTTCGACATCCGACTCAAGCAATCGCTCAACGAGCAGTTTTGCACGCTCTGGATTGGGTCCATTTTTGATGATCGCCAACGTATTGGGAATCAGAAGCGCTCCCATTTGATCGTCGGCTTGATCGGGAAATACGATCGCTACGGGACGCAGGTTTTCGAGCTCAATGATCGCGTCATCGGTATCGGTAATTCCAAACGCATATTGACCACGAGCAACTTTAATCGCCACTTGCTTGTTGCCGCCTTCAATAGCCGCATTGTCGGCGATCCTGGTTAGCAATTCCAAACCTTCTTCCTCGCCAAGTTTCGACATCAGAACTGCCGCGTGAGTCGCTGTGGTTCCAAACAATGGCCGCGCCATCGCGCAGCGTCCTTTCCATTTCGGATCGGCGAGATCGTAAATCGAATTTGGACGTTGATCTGCGTCGGGTAGCAATTCTGTATTTACGATCAAGACACGGGCGCGAGCGGCCAGACCATGCCACTGACTGGTTTTCGACACAAACTGCGGTGGCAAATGATCAGCGCGATTACTGCGATAGACCTCTAATAAACCGAGCTTCTGAAGCCGCATGGTGTGCATGATTTCATTGTTCCAGAAAACATCGCACTGCGGGTTGGACCTGTTTTGAATAATTCCGGTCACCAAACCAACCGTTTTGTTGGATTCCTGATCAAACTTGGGGAGGATCTTGATCCCCAGCTCCTGCTCGACATCATTGAGAATTGGCTCCGAAAACTCTCGGTCCAGCGCAGAATAGACGATGACTTCATTGTCAGACTTTTTCATACAGCCAACCGTCATCGTCAAACCGCAGATTGCAATCAGCGTGACGAGCAACAAATTTCGGCAGATAATTGTCTTTCTCATATCCGTGACCATCCATCACATTGTTTCAACGGCAATCCGAGGAACCAGTTCCCAAAAGACTAGGTACTCGAGCTACTAGGTACTCGAACTGAGACTGGGCGATTGTAGGTCGGGCGCATCAAGAGTGCCCGTTCTACAGAAATACACTTGGGAGTGTGATCCGGTCTCCTTCACTGTTGGGCTATGATATTCGAAAAGCTTGTTCCGAACTGACGATCTCGACCATGACCATTGACTTTCGATCTTTTCCTCTGCCTCTGTTGACCGCCGTACAAATCGGTGTGTTTCTGGTTTCAATTTCCCTCAGTGCCAACAACTTGTTGGCGCAGGATTTCGCAGAACAGAAAGCTTGGCAAGCCAACATGGCCGCCATCAACTTGAAAGTTCCAAAGTCTTTTAAAATCGACGAGAAAGCCGTTCGAGCGGCCGGAATCGCCAAGCAGTCCGGCAAGCACATCGTTCTTTACACCGACGTGCGCGATGCCAAGGTCGGCGAACTTATCTCAGTGTTCGACAAAGCCTTCCCTCAGTGGTGTCAATTGTTTGACGTTAATCCCAAACGAGCGGATCGCTGGAAGATGCGAGTCTTTCTGATCGCGAATTCCAAGAACACTCAACGTTTCAAAAAATCCGGTTTGATCCCTGATGATCTTCCCGAGTTTCTTGCCGGCTATCAGCGCGGCCCTGACATCTGGCTCTATCTTCAGCCCGGCGATTATTACACATCGCATTTGCTAATCCATGAAGGAACACACGCGATGATGCAGTGGTTTCTCGATGGACATGGCGCGCCCTGGTACAGTGAAGGGATGGCGGAGTTGATCGGAGTGCATCGCTGGAGCGACAACACGCTTAAACTCAATTACCGCTTGCAGAACCGTGACGAAGCACCGTACTGGGGACGTGTCAAACAAATCAAAGACGACTGGAAGACCGGTCAAGGCATGACGTTGTCAGACGTGCTTGCAATCCAACCAAGAGCTTTTTTGAAAGTGCGAGCGTACTCCTGGAGCTGGGCCGCGTGTGACTTTTTCAGCAACCACTCTCGGACAAAAGAACTTTTTCCCAAAGTCCAAAAACTAACGCCACTTCGACCATCGGTCTTCAATCAAAAGTTTCGAGAGTTGATGGAACCGCACTGGAACGAACTCGAACGCGATTGGGCACTCTATATTTCCGAAATGGAATATGGCTATGCTGTTGAAAGAGGCCAAATTTCGCCAGCCAAACGATCCAACGATGAGACGGCGAGATTTTCGATTCAATCAGATCGCAGCTGGCAATTAACTGACATCAAGTTCGAAAAAGGCGATCGAATCGAAATCTCAAGCTCCGGCGAGTTCCGGGTCGGCCAAACCGAGGGTTCATTGGATGGCTCAGCACCAGTGGCTTGGCCCTGTCAGAGCAACGGAATCACGATTGACTATTACCGGGGTCATCCGCTGGGAATGTTGCATGCGGGACTTCTGAACGCCGAAGACAATACGCCAAAGGATCAGATTGCTGGCTTAATCAATCCAGTGCCAATTGGGGTCTCGAGCCAATTCACCGCTCCACACGATGGAATACTCTGTTTAAGGATCAATGAATCGCCAGCAAGCCTCGATGACAATCAAGGCGCCTTGGAAGTCCGGGTTGAAAAACTAGAATAGCTGCGGTTAGCACATTTCCTGCAACCAATGTCTCGTTTAGAACTAATGTCCCGTTACTGAACTGAGCCGTTAAAATGAGCTGTTTGGGCGCTAGCCCCGGTTAAGTGCGGTCTAACCAACCAACCGTGGCTATCGCCAAAACGGCTCAGGAAAATGACTCTGCGAAATGACTCGATCCAACGATCATTGCCAATTTCAGCTTTAACCTCCCCTAACACAAAATATCACGTAGACCCATGAACTTTCTCCAATCTCAAGACCCGGAAATTTGGCAAACCGTTCACGACGAATCCGTCCGACAACAGGATGGACTGGAAATGATTGCCAGCGAAAACTACACCAGTCCTGCGGTAATGGAGGCCGTGGGTAGCGTACTGACCAACAAGTACGCCGAAGGCTATCCGGGACGTCGCTACTATGGTGGCTGTGAGCACGTTGATGTGATGGAAAACATCGCTCGCGACCGGGCCAAGGAATTGTTCGGTGCTGGTTTCGCCAACGTTCAGCCCCACTCCGGCTCGCAAGCCAACCAGTCTGTTTACCTGACTGCCCTTGATGTCGGTGACACCGTTTTGGGCCTCAGTCTGGCTCACGGCGGTCACTTGACGCACGGCATGCGGTTGAACATTTCGGGCAAGCTTTACAACTTCATCGAGTACGGTGTCAACAAAGAGACTCACTTGATGGACTTCGACCAAATCGCAGCACTCGCCAAAGAACACAAACCGAAAATGATTGTCGCGGGTGCCAGCGCCTACCCTCGAGAAATTCCTCATGGAAAGTTCAAAGAAATTGCCGACGATGTAGGTGCCCTGCTGTTTGTTGATATGGCCCACTACGCTGGACTGGTCGCGGCTGGAGAGCATGACGACCCAGTCAAGGTTGCCGATTTCGTAACCACGACAACTCACAAGACGCTTCGAGGTCCCCGTGGTGGTCTGATTTTGAGCAAGAAAAAGTTTGCCAAGAAACTCAACTCCAGTGTTTTCCCCGGCATGCAAGGCGGGCCGCTGATGCACGTCGTGGCGGGCAAAGCCGTCTGTTTCGCCGAGGCATTGGATCCCAAATTCAAGACCTACGCCAAGAACGTCAAAGCCAACGCAAAGGTGCTTGCTGAATCCCTTCAGTCTGGCGGACTAAGCCTCGTCAGCGGAGGAACCGACAACCACTTGATGCTCGTCGATGTTACCGCCAAAGGCATCGGGGGCACGATCGCAGAAGACACATTGGGAGCCTGTGGAATCACCGTCAACAAGAACATGATCCCTTACGACGAGCGACAACCGATGGACCCCAGCGGTGTGCGTATCGGCACGCCGGCGTTGACTACTCGTGGAATGGGTGCTGATCAAATGAAGCAGATCGGCGGTTGGATTGTAGATGCACTTTCCAATCCCGATGACCAGTCCCAGTTGGAAAACATTCGCGGACAGGTCGCTGATCTTTGTCAGCATTTTCCCGTTCCAGCTGCTGGGGTTCAGGTTTAGAACGGTTTAAGGCAACAGCTCGAATCACAGAATGTCTCTATTGGTCAGTTGTATCGCAATCAGGCTGTATGTGGTCCCGGTTGGAAAACCTGGCGATCTCCCACTCGCTGGCGGCCCAAATTGTTACGCTGGCAACCGCCATCACTACGGCAGCCGCCCAAATGAACGGGTGGACTGACTCGAAAGTGCGTAACGGTGCAAAGCTGTCACGATACTGGTCGCCCATCTGCTGCCAACCGTCTTTGGTGTAGCGCCAGTCTGTATCGATATCGGGTGACAACTGGAGGACATCGTCTGGTTGAGATGAAGATTCTCCCTCGTATGAAAAGGCAGATTCAATCATCGTCGCCAACGCAAATGTAGCTACAAACGCGAATGCTACGCGTGCCACTGTTTTGAGGATCGTCTGTTCTTGTTGGACGGCCAATCGATTGTCCCTGGTTGAGCGCTATTGATGTCAACCAGATATGATGCAATCACCGTGCCGAAGCGAACTCTAGTGCTCCGAATTGATCACTTGCCGAAGAAATGGCGTCGGCAGGCGCCCAATAGATAGGGCTTCCTTGATTGGAGCCAAAAGCTCTTGGCATGCCCTTGGGTGATTTCTGCCCACTGAGAAGATGCGTCGGAGAATCGCGTTGAGAAATGCCAACGACCGAGTGTTGATAAAAATCAACATCTGGTTCAACAACAGCCTGACTTCAACAGATGACTTGATTGGTTGGCTAGACGGAAATTGATGTTAGCGACGCAAATACCGGGTTCTGTCGAATCAAATCGAAATCTGATTCCTCGGTCGTCAGGTCGCGATATTTCGGGTTCAGCTCCAAAGCAAACGACAGGTGCATCAGAGCCATCTCAACCTGCCTGTTGAGAGCGAAGTAGCAAGCCAAATTGTATTGGGCGATCGGATTCTCAGCGTCCAATTCAACAGCGATTCGCATTGATTCAATCGCACGATCGAGTCGCTCAGTTCGCTTGTAACACCACGCTAGTGCCAGGTAGGTGTGCAGGTTATCGGGATCGAGTTTACTCGACTGCTCCAGATAGCGAATCGCATCGTCCAGCTTTCCAGCAGTTCGCATTGCCTGTCCCTTGAGGAACAGAATGTACGGTTTATGACCAAGCGGATTCTTGATGTTCTCTAAGCAGGAAACTGCTCGGTGAGCGAGTGACGCTCGATTTTCATCATCAAGCGGCCAACGATCATCCAGTACCATGGCCAAATCAAGATAGCCTTCGGCCATTTGAATATTCTGGCGACGTTTGACTTGTTTGATCGTAGCCATTGCTCACGTTTCAAAAACTGCGTTGGCGAGACATAGAAGGTCACTCACTTAGGACAAGCCAGCCTTCCTCTAATGAAGTTTAGGTGCAAAAACTGGGTTCGAGGCGAATTACTTGAGATTTCTGTAATCCAATCGCCGGGGGAAGTCACTAACTCCTTGCTGTGCAAAGGACGACAGACCAAGTGCGGTTGTGAGTGTTGGCGGGATTGAATCGGCTGTGGGTTTAATTCGACGATAAATCAAAAAAGGCCGAACGGAAAACCCGGTCGACCTTCGTCAAATCTATCGTGTACTTCCAACCTACTCGGTAAGAATCGTGGGCAGGTTGTTCGCAATTTCTTCAAAGATTTCCACCAAAACATCTCCATCATCCGCGTGGTAGTGACGACCACCGCCAAATCTTGCGACGTCCTTCATCGCGTCCTGATCCGCTCCGGGAGTGAAGGTTACCGTGTGAATCGTAACGTTGTTGTTGCTGCGAATATTCTGAACAACAGTCACTGGATCAGCTGTGCCAGGATTGTTGGAGCCGTCTGTCAAAACGACAATTGTTTTGGCAGCGAAAATTCTCGCCCTCGTTCCATTGATAATCGGGGGAAGCCCAATCCGCATTCCTTCTCCAATCGCAGTTCCACCGAAAGGTGAGATATCATAAACTTTGGCTCGAAGGCCGTCGTACACTGATTGGAGCTGGGTATCGGCCGAGGCTTCACTTGAAAATGTTGTCAGCGATACTAACTCTTCTTGGTCAGTAACCTCGAGAACATCAAAGAATCGATCAACACCCTCTGCCATCAGGCTCCAGCGACTGTGCCGAGGAGCGCCAGTGCTTTGGCTTGAACTGTAACTCATTTTACTCATCCAGTCATCGGCGTATTCGCCCATTTCAATGTCCCAATCACCTAAATGATCTCTCAGGTTTGAGGAGTAACGGCGTTGATAGAAAGAATTGAGCGCGGCATCTCGTTCTGAACTGGAGATCAATCTGGTCGTGTAGGTGTGTTGATACCATCCTCGCCAGCTTGACCATCTCCAGACTCTATGGGTTTGGGTTGTGTTGTAGATGTCCCAAATCGCTTCGGTCAACGCATCATCGTCCTTGAAGAAAAGCATTGAACCACTTCGATCCAGTACCAGTGCGATATCTCGATCGACCTGCGTTGCGACCGAACGTCGACTCGCTGGAACACTCGATGTCCCGGGCATGGCAGCAAAAATCAGTGGCAAACTAAGCTCGCCAGTAACTGCGATACTCGTGGCTCGACCCGTTCCATTGTCGACGCTTGCTTTGGTTACAGGTTGGAAATCGTACCTTCCGAAACCGTTGTTACCTCGAACCGATGATCCAAATCTGAGATGCTCCTCATCTCTGGGGATTTGCAATGGCTGTCCACCCACTGTGTTGAGAGTGCCTGCCTCGATTGCGAAATCCCAAGCGGTATCAGAGTTCTGGTGGATGCTCATTGCCCGACCACCTGCATGCGCCGCTACGTCAGTGGCAATCTTTAACTCTGTTGAAACCAACTGCATGTAGGCAACGTTGATCGCGAAGCTACAGAGAATAACCAAGACCGGCAGCAAGATCGCAAATAATGCGAATACTGCTCCTTTACGTTGATTCATTCGAGTCTTGAGGGTCATGGTGTTGCTCCAGTAAAGGGTCGGTCTGTGGGTCTAACTTAGTTGTCTTTTGGTGCCAGCTTCGAACTAATTGGAGGTGTCGGCCGATACACCACCATCGAAGAATCCTCGGTAACGCTCAGTATTTAGAGTTACTTCGGCAACGACACTCTTGCCGTTGTAGAGCTGTGGGAAGACGAGTGAGTTTTCACTCATTGGGACTTCGATTCGAACGGTAACCGAGGGCGTGTCAAAACCGATGGCTTGTCCCCCGTTGACGTCGATGGTTGCAGCGGTAGCCCCAAAACGACTTAAAATCAAATTGGCCTGATCAATCGCATCCTGATTCGTTGAGCCTTCTGTGATTACCGTACGAGCAGCCTCATAGGCCGCATTCTGAGTCAAGTTCCGCATCATACTGATCCGTGCAAACTCAACGCAGCAGAAAATCACGATCAGAAATGTAGGCGTTACCATGGCAAATTCAACTGCCGTTGCGCCCCACCGATTGCTAGATTTTCTATTTTTGTTTTTTGTTAGCTTGAACATTACTTTATTTCTAGTCGTCGAATTCTCGCATCATCGAAACCGCTCCTTCGGCGCTGTGGCCGGTGAAAATCGAGAATGCGAAAAGTGAGTTGCCTGAGTACGGGGCTTCAACCGTGACATTGACCGGCTGCAAGGCAAGAAGATCGGCGAAGTTGCCTGGAGTAATCGTTACGGTTCCACCCTTTACGCCTCGGGCGCTGAGCACCTCTTGGCAACGGGCTTCAACCATGTCAAATGTTGCTCCACGTCGGACTCCAACACGAGCTCCTTCGTAAGCAACGATCTTCAGTGATTCGGTGAGAAAGATGCCAGAGCAAGCCTCGAGAGTTCCAAACATCAAAATAATGACGACTGGCATGCAGAGGGCGGCTTCAACAGCCGCAGCTCCGTTGCGTCGGCGCCGATTGCGCCTTCGAATTTTGAAATTGTTGAAATTCATATCGTGACCTTGAAACTGAAACGTCAGTCAAACTGTAGGTCACTATCTCAGAGCAAAGCGGCGTTTTAATTCTGTATTTCGCCAAAAAGTAGCATGACGAACTGAGGTCAAATCCGTTCAATCGTTACGACCGGCACTACAGCTGTGCGGGTTTGATGGCGCTTCTATCCCACAGGCGAGAATTCGCGGCCAGCGCTGTTACAGAAAAAATGCGAGTTGGCTGAGCCGCCTTTGGCGCTAGCCACGTTTATTGCATGGTCAACCGTGGCTAGCGCCAAAACGCCAAAACAGCTCAAAAGCTCGAAGCGCAAGGGGGTGAAGTTACTGCCAAGCCCCATTATATAAATTGCTTTCTTGGGGCGAAGTTAGTCGCGACTTCCAAGCAGGCCTGCTCGCTGTAGGAAGTAAAGCAACGTTAGCAGTGATGTCACAAAAGCAGCAACGTAGGTCATCGCCGCAGCATTGAGGACCTTGTCGATGCCTTCGCGTTCCTGGTGGCCTACAATACCGGCCTCTACCACTAATCGTTTGGCCCGATTACTTGCGTTGAACTCAACCGGCAATGTCACCAATTGGAACAGGAGGAAAAGGGTAAACATGGCTGCACCCGCGCCAAAGATCAGCAGCCCGAAACCGCCTGGATTGGCTTCTCCGGCACTGGCAAGGAACATACCGCCAATCATCATGCCCCAGGTTCCAAATTTCGTTCCGATGTTGGCCGCCGGAACAATTGCACTTCTCCACTTCAGTGGATAGTAGCCAGTCGCATGTTGGATCGCGTGGCCGGCTTCATGAGTCGCAACGCCGATTGCGGCAACCGAGGTGCGGTCGAAAACGGCGGATGACAATGCGAGCTTCTTGGTCGTCGGGTTGTAGTGGTCGGTAAGCATCCCATCGACTCGAACAACTTCGACATCAGTAATCCCAGCTACGTCGAGCAGTTTTTGAGCCGCCGCCTGTCCGGTGTAGCCTTTGGTAGATGGGACTTTGGAGTACTTGGCGAAACGGCTTTTTACCAACCATGCCGCTCCTCCCGAGAGGATGGCGCTGGGAATGGCAACCCACAACATGTATTTGAGACTAATGCCCATCATGCCAACGGGCATGTTATGAATCAGGTTCAAAAGATTGAGGTCAAGCATTTCAGACATAGTGAGTTCCAAGCAGATGATCAGATATTGTTGGGAAGGCGAGTTGGGTGGGATGATTCAATTATCGACCGTACGCCAGCCGGCTCGTGACTAAAGCTTGAGCCAAGCACCAAATCAATCTTTGCGAGTTTGTCATATCGGGACAAGACAAACTTGTGCCAGCAATCTTGACTGCGAGCAAACCTCGGTTATTCGGCACTTTTGAAGCGATAGCCCTAAAACGCCCGTGGACCGGACTGTTGGATACTTCGACAGGGAGATCGTCAGCGACGTTCTTTTTGAGTTTTGATTAACCTTCAGTTTTGGCTCGCCAATTCAGGTATGAATCGAGAAACCCTTGGATCTCTCCATCGAGTGCCTTGTGGATGTCACCCATTGCAAAACCGGTTCTGGCATCCTTGATCCGCTGATCCGGATGCATGAAGTAGTTTCGAATTTGAGAACCGAATCCGACACGAGCCTTGTTCTTGTAGTCGGCTGCGTTTTCGGCTTCCCGCTTTTCTTCTTCCAAACGAGCGATCGCGGCGCGAAGCATCTTCCAGGCCTGCGCGCGGTTTTTGTGTTGGCTTCGTTGGCTTTGACACTGAACGACGACACCGGTAGGAATATGCGTCAAACGAACGGCGCTATCGGTTGTATTAACGTGCTGGCCACCAGCCCCTTGGGCGCGATATCTATCGGTTCGAACATCGGCTTCTTCAATATCAATGTCGACTGAATCCGAAATCTCTGGGGTCACATCAACGGCTGCAAAACTAGTTTGGCGTTTGCCTTCGGAATTGAAGGGGCTGATCCGCACCAAACGGTGCAACCCTTTTTCGCCTTTGAGATAGCCGTACGCCATCGGGCCGCGAATCGCGATCGAAGCACTATTGATTCCGGCTTCCGAGTTGTCGTTGCGATCAAACAATACGACTTCGTAATCGTTCTTGGCCGCCCACTGCGTGTACATGCGCAGTATCATCTCCGCCCAATCGTTGGCATCGGTACCACCATCGCGCGCGTGGATCGTCATGATCGCACCGCTTGAGTCATGCGGACCGTTGAGCAGCGATTTCAGCTCAAGATCGTCGAGCTTGGCCTCTAGTTGCTCGATCTCATTGCGAACTTCGCCTTCGATTGAATCGTCTTCCTCTGCCATTTCAAACAGAGCCTGAAGATCTTCGGCCTCGGTGATCAACTCGGTCATTGGTGTGACGAGCGACTTTACGGACTTCAGCTTTCCGACCGTCTCCTGTGCTTTCTCTTGAGAATCCCAAAAACCGGGAGCAGCCATTTCGGCTTCGATCTCAACGATAGACGCAAGCTTGGACTCATAGTCAAAGACTATCTCGAAGTTGGGTAACGCGCTGGCGAATACTGTTGGAGCGGTCTGTCAGGTCAGAATCCATGAAGCTTCTAAGAAAAATTTAAGGGATATCGATGAAATAGGTCACCAATCAGGACGATTGTTATAGCAAACAAAGTTTGGTCAAGCCGTCTTCAAGCCTTCAGTTCTTGGTTCTTGATTGAAATTCTCTGCAAAGAGCGACCCAACCTGATTGTGACCAGCGACGACAACGTCGCACGTCAAAAAAACGACGTCAACGATCGTCTATCCGTCAGCAAGTGCCAATATTAAGAAATCGACAAAAGCCTGTAAGTTATCGCTCTTGAGCGTGTCAAAGAGTAAGCCCGGTAAGGCCATGGTTTTCTGGGTTTAGTAAACAAGCAATCTGGTTGAAGCCCGCTGTGAAAGCCGACACTGAATTGACAGTGATAGCATGAGCTTTCGAAACGGTTTGGCAATCTAAGTTTTCAAAATAGCTGGTTTGGTTTTAATGATTTCAGAACGAAGACTGTTGTTAGTTGCCGGACTTTTACTTGCTGCAAGTTCTCCATGTTTGGGATATCAATCGGGAAGTCGAAGCGCAGGACCGAGTGGAGGCTTGGGAACACAGGTTTTTGTCCCGTCTGTCGCCTCACCTTCATTCTCGGCGCCTCAATCCGTGATTTCTGCACCACATAACTTTGCCGCACCAGCACCTGTTGGCTCGGTCTTGCAAACGCCGGTTACTGAGTTTATGCCCGCTCAACCTTCGTTCCAGTATCAGGGCCAGTTGGCGTCGCCCACAGTGATTTACCAACAACCGATGCCCTATCCGACCGGCCCAACCACTCAAACGGTGCTTCAACCCAGAAACGGTTCATCCGAGGGCTCGTCCATCGTTCCTAAGGCTTCATTGGTGGACCCGATTTTTGAAATCAATGATCCGTATTCGCCTTATGCTGTAGATCACTCCACTTGGGACTGCCTGCTGGCTCGGTATCTGGTGTCCGACTCAACAGGCGTCAATCGGCTTCGATATAGCCGTGTCACGGCTCAGGATCGAAACGGACTCAAGAGCTACCTTCGTTACTTGCAATCTATCGACACGCGAACGCTTAACCGTCACGAGCAGTTGGCCTTCTGGTTCAATCTCTATAACGCTCGAACCGTCGACATCGTGCTGGATAACTTCCCGATTCGTTCGATTCGTCAGGTCAAAACAAAGTTCACCGATTTTGTCGGACCGTTCGACGACCCTGGAGCCGTCAACGTTTTGGGTAAGCCACTATCACTCAACGATATCGAAAGTGGAATTATTAGGCCGGTTTGGAAAGATCCTCGAATTCACTACGCGCTCAATTGCGCTTCTTATGGCTGTCCCAACTTGGCACCAAGAGCTTGGACGGCAGCGAATCTGGATTCCCAGCTCAACGGCGCCGCTTATGAATACATTAACTCCAACCGAGCAATTCGCCGTGGCGTCCTCGGAGTCAAAGTGTCCAAAATTTTCAAATGGTACAAAGCCGACTTTGGCGGAAATGATGAAGCCGTTTTGAATCACCTCAGACAATACGCTAACACCACCACGCAACAGAAACTCTCTGGTCAACGCAACATCCGAGGTTACTTTTACAATTGGTCGTTAAACGCCGCGAGATAGCCCGCAACAATTGTTGGAGTTGGATTGCATATTGTTCTTGGCGTCCAGCCGGAACAGTGGAACAGCGTTGACGGCTTGCTTTGCCGCGTGGCGAAGGCGATTTCGCTTCGTGACGTAGCAACCAATACGCTAATGCCTACCAACTTATTCTAAAATTTTCGAGTCGAGCATGACGCAGCTTCCCATCTATACCCCACGCTCTGCATCCAACTCCGTTGCTGATCAGGATCCTATCGGCATGGACGAAAGTAACCTGGCCGATTTTGGCACCGGCCAGTTTATTAAGAAAACAACCAGCATCTGTCCCGTTTGCCTCAATAAAATTGACGCTTCGGTTTACGAGCGAGGCGACGCGGTTTTCATGGACAAACAATGTGCTGAGCACGGTCGCTACTCAGCGATGCTGGCCTCCGAGCGACGGCATTACTACGTTGCCGATCCCAACATCGAATCGCTGGCCTGTTGTTGTGGCCCTGGACAACATTGCGGCGACCAAGTCGAAAATCACAGCTGCAACATGCTGCTGGAAATCACCCAAAGCTGCAATTTGACCTGCCCGACGTGCTACGCTGGGTCATCGCCTCAAAACAAGTCCTTCATGTCGGTCGAAAAATTCACCTCGACCCTCGATGGACTGCTCGAAAAAGGTAAAGGCGATGCGGACCTGATTCAGCTTTCGGGCGGCGAGCCAACGATCCATCCCGACTTTTTTGAGATCGTCGAAATCGCCTTGGAGAAAGGGATCAAGCAGGTTTATATCAACACCAACGCGATCAAACTCTCGCGACGGGAATTTGCCGAGCGAGTTTCCAGCTACGGCAATCGCGTTTCGGTGTACCTGCAGTTTGATGGCTTCAAACCGTCGACTTATGAACTCCTGCGTGGTCGCGAAGATCTTTTGGAAACCAAAATCCGCGCTGCCGATCACTGTGAAGAGCTTGGTATCAACACCGTTCCGACAATGACGTTGACGCGGGAGATCAATGATGACGAAGTGGGCAAGTTCATCGAATGGGCTTCGTCGCGTCCCCGAAGTGTCCGAAAAGTCATGATTCAACCAGCAATGTACTCCGGTCGCTACGACAATCCCCGCTTGATCGAGCGGATGACGGTTGCCGATGTGGTCAATAAAATTTGCGATCAGACCGGCGGGATATTTTCAGCAGACGACTTCACTCCGATTCCATGCTCGGACCCCAACTGCTTCAGCCTTGGCGTAGCGGTTCGTGGTAAAGACGGATTGCTGCCGATCTCGCGTTATCTGCCCCGCTACAAGGATTGGGCGTCTCCCGCAAATCAACAAATGATTGCTGCGGTTTCGGACACGTTTGACAGCGCAAGTACTTTCGCAGATTTAATGGGTAAAGTGGTCGCCAGTGATGCACTTTCGGGTCTCGACGACTCAGCACTGGACGCTTTGCTGGACCTAGTCGAAGAACTACCTCAAGAATCCGCCGACAGCCACGATCCTCAAAACTGGAACGGGATGTTTGCAATCGGGATCAAGCCGTTTATGGACGCCTACTCCTACGATCAGGATCGCATCGACAAGTGCTGTGTCCACATCATATCGGCTGACGGAACCCCCGTGTCCTTCTGCGAATACAACGCGGTGAACCGGCCGAGAGGAAACATGTAGGGGCAAACAAGAGGAGGTCTCCGATCCATCGCCCCATCCCTTTGAACCTACAACAATCTTCCCAATTCGATCAACCACGGAAACCCGTCCATGAACGAGCAAAACGCACCAGCCACCAATGACTGCGGAGAAAATAGTACAGCGATGTGTTGCGCCAACTTTTACGAGCAAGATATCGTTCAGGAACTGATGGGAGGGAGCTTTCACCCTGGCGGGGCTGACCTGTCGCGAAGGGTTGTGGAAAGCCTGGCCCTGAGTCCTGGCCAATCGGTTTTGGATGTGGCTTGCGGTGTTGGTACGACGGCTAGGATGATGGCTGGCGATTTTGGATTGCACGCAACCGGGCTCGACTTCAGCCAGCTCAATGTTGACAAAGCTCGAAACTCGGCTGATCAACCAGTCCCGACCACCCAACCGTGCTGTGCTCCCGGAGAAACCTGCTGCACGCCTGAACTGGCTACGCTGGGTGAAAAATCCAGCGGCCAATCAGAAACGCCACCGGCTGGTTCGTCCAAGTTCATCCGTGGTTCCGCCGATGCAATGGGGCTCGATAATGAGAGCTTTGACGGACTAACGTGCGAGTGTGCCGTTAGCACATTTGCCGATCAAGCGGCTGTGGCGAGCGAGTTTTTTCGAGTTCTCAAACCTCATGGCGTCTTTGCAATGACTGACATGGTCGTCAACGCCGAGCTACCCGGTGACTTTGCTGAGAAAGCTGCACCCTGGACCTGCGTTGCCAAGGCGCTTTCGATCGCTGGCTATCAAGAGCTCTTTGAAGCAGCGGGTTTCGAATTGGTCACCAACGAAGACCATTCCCACACACTGCTGAATTTGGCGACCGAAATGAAGCGTAAGCTGGTGATGGCGGGCATGGGCAAAGCCCTGGGGGCGTTGCCAGCGTTGGGAATGAATCTGCGCGAAATGCGAGCGATGCTGACCCAGTCAACCGAACTGGTGAAAGCCGAAACGATTCAGTACGGCTTGTTGCTGTTCAAAAAGCCTGCTTGATTCATGCGCGAAAAAATCCTTCTCGCTCTGTTCGTATTGACGTTTCCGGTGGTGGCTTATGTTTCGACGCTCCCGCCCCAACGTTTCCGCAATGAGATCACCCAATGGGGTGACCTCAATTCGATAGCGTTCCAACAATTCAAAGACTATCGCGAAAAGTTTGGCACCAACGAAGCGATCATTCTAAGCTGGCCAGGTTGTGTACTGAACGATCCGCGCGTCGAAAAAGTCACCACCGGAATTGAGACGAAACTTAAAAGCAAAGTCCGGAACGTCAGCAGCGGTCAACAAGCCTATTGGGCTCTGGTTGATGATGCCAAGCTATCCGAAGCAACGGCTTTGAAGCGCCTGAAGAATGTTATGGTCGGTGCCGATGGCAAAGCGACTGCCGTCGGGTTTCAACTAACCCAAACCGCACGACAGAACCGAGGTGAAGTTGTAGCGCAACTGGACGAGATTCTAAAATCAGCCGGCGTTGATCCCGGCGAAACGATCTACGCAGGACTCGGACACAACCTCTACACGATGGACAAAGAGGGATTGGAGTCCCCATTTCGCATGGTGCCACAGATCATGTTGCTGGCCTTTGTTTTGACAATCCTGTTTGTCCGCAACATCTGGCTGGCTTTTTTTATCAATGCTTTGGGAACTTACACCGGATGCCTCGCATTCAACATCGTCTGGCTCGCTGATGTCGATATGAACGCGATCATTTGGCCGTTGCCAACGCTGTCGATGCTGCTAACAGTTTCGGCGTCGCTGCATTTTTTGAGTTACTTCAGAAAATCGGCAGAGTCATTGGGCGAACCGGTAGGCGCTGAGACCGAACCCGATCCGCTGGCATGGCGACGGATGGTTGCGACCGACGCAGTACGTCGATCAATCAAGCCAATTCTGTACTGCACGGCAACCACGGCCATTGGACTATTGTCGTTAATGCTCAGTACTAGTGAGCCAATTCGACAGTTCGGGCGCTTTGGAGCACTCTCAATTCTGGCTGGCAACCTTTTGCTGCTGGTTTGGTTTCCGGCTTGGCTGACGCTGATCGGTTACGCCACGAGAGTCAAACGGGAAAGTCTGAACTCGCCAATGACGAAACAACCCGGCAGTCTTTTTTTGACTGGCCGAAACGACGGTTGGCAACGTTGGTCAAATCTTACTCGACGCGGACGTTGGCCGATCGTGGGATTTTGTTTTCTCGCGTTGGTGGTTGGTGCTTTAGGGATTCCCAAAGTCAAAACCGGCAGTGAACTGTCGAACTTTTTTCCATCGGGCCACCACGTGTTGACGTCCGCAACTGAGATGGAGGCGCGTGTTGGGCCTTTGAATACGGTCGAGTTGTTACTCCATTTCGAAGAAGCCGACCCTGAGAACGACCGACTGAGGTTGCTGGGATTGCGGTCTTTGGAACGTCGTATTGAATCGGAAACCAATTTTGAGTCCTGTCTGTCGGCAGCTACGTTCGCCCCCAACTTCAAGCACGAGCGTGCTGGGCTGCGCAAGAGTGTGGAAAAGTCACGCCAAGCAAGGTTCAAGGAAAACGTCGTGGCCGCCGGATTGGTACACAAAGACGAAAATAGCCGCCAAGAGACATGGCGCATTTCGTGCCGCTACTCGGTTTCGAGCGAATTTGATTTGGCCCAGGAAACAAAGCGGCTCAAGCGAATTACCAACGAATTATTCGTTCGCGACGGCCAAGTGGTTCTGCCCGGCGAATCACTGACGACGACCGTGACTGGCGAGTTTGTGTTGTTCGACTTTGTCGATAGGCAGTTTTTCAAAGAATTGCTGCTGACCTATTTTGCCGCTTTCGTGATTATCTCGCTGATGGTTTTATGCGTGCTGAGAAGCTTCAAATCAGCATTGGTCGCGTTGTTGCCAAACTTGTTTCCGGCGCTCGTTGTGCTGGGGATGGCAGGTTTCTGCGGATTCTCGCTGGACGTCGCTTCGTTAACCACCGCCAGTGTGGCGTTAGGCATCGCGGTGGATGACACATTGCATTTTCTTTTGTGGCATCAGGAGTCTTCAAAACGAAACGAAAAAGAACCGCTCTGTTGGGCACTAAAATATTGCGGCACCGCGATGATGCAGACCAGCATGATCCTGGGTTTGAGCATCGTGCTTTATGCATTCTGCGGATTCCTACCGACGGTTCGTTTCGGAATCCTACTCTCTGCCATGATGTTTGCGGCGCTGGTCGGCGACCTCCTGTTGCTCCCGGCGTTGATGGCGATGAAGCAACCGGTGCCCAAATCTTAGCTCTCGGTTTTCTTGCCGAACTGAAGCCGCCTCTGGGATGTCCGATTGGCTCCATTGCGGTGGAGAGTGTTTCGATTTGAGAGGAACTTTAGAGCGAGGTGCAATGTCATTGGGAACGCTGTCGCGGTGATGGCAAACGCTCGGACGGTAAATTAGTTCTTTTGCTAGGAAAAATGCGGGATTGGTTGACCCTTTTCCAGACTCGGCTTAAAGTAAAATTCCGGTTTAACCTGACCCAAATCTCTGGCTTCGGCCAAAAACGCGGTGGCTTGCGCTCTGTGGAGTAGAATTTGGTAGTTGATGCCAAAGGTCAAGGTTACGACAATGCCTACTCCTGCTTCACTCGTGTCCATTTCCAAATGTCAGACGTGGCAGTCGCAACGGTCGCCGCGCAAATCAGTAACTCGGCATTCGATTTGGATTTAACCTGATCGTTTGACGATAAAGGATGGGATCTTGGATTCCAGACCTTAATCAGACTCATAATTTTGGAAATGTGACATGTCCAAGCCGCCAAAAAAGCCCGCCAAAAAACCTAAACCGGTTGAAGACGATGGCAAAACTCTCGCCCAGCGCGACGAAGAAGCGATCGAGCAAATGGTTTCGCGGTTCGTCGAAAAGCAGGAAGAGAAACCGGTCGACAAATACCTGCGGGCATTGGTCAAGCTTGAGGGTTCCGACCTTCACATGAAAGTCGGCAAACCCCCGATCGTTCGTGTTAATGGAACGCTTAAAGAACTCAAGCGTGATCCGATCGGCGTCGAAGAAATGGCTCGGCTGCTATTCCCAATGATGACCGAACGTACCCGCGATATCTTCGATGAAGAAGGCGGTGCTGACTTTGCTTACACGATCGACGTCGATGGTGTGAACTGGCGATTCCGTGTCAACATGCTTCAGCAGCTCGGAAAGATTGGCTTGGTCGCGCGTCGTGTCAACAATTTCATTCCCGACTTTACGGGTTTGCATTTGCCGCCGACGATGGAAACCCTGTGTCACTTCGACCAAGGCATGATTCTTCTGGCTGGAGTGACCGGTTCAGGTAAGAGTACCACGATTGCCTCGATGTTGAATTACATCAACAGCATCTATTCCAAACACATCCTGACCCTCGAAGATCCGATCGAATTCGTTTTCACCGACGATAAGTGTTTAATCAACCAACGAGAAATCGGCATCGACGTGGTTGATTTCGGTGTCGGTATGAAGCATGCCGTTCGTGAAGATCCCGATATCATTCTCGTCGGTGAGCTTCGAGACGAAGAAACCTTCATGACCGCGATCCATGCGGCTGAGACAGGTCACCTCGTATTCGGAACGATTCATGCTTCGACGGCTCCTTCAACGATCGGTCGTATTCTCGACCTCTTTCCCGAAGACATGCACGGAGCGATTCGAAGTGCGATCGCGATGAACATGAAAGCAATCGTTGCTCAAAAGCTGCTCAAATCGATCAATCCCAAGGTCGGCCGAGTGCCGACTTGCGAGATCATGACATTTAATCCGACGGTTAGGAAGTTGATTCTCGAATCTCGAGACCACAACTTGAGCGATGCAATTAGGATTGGATATGAGGAAGGCATGCAGGACTTCACCAAAAGCCTCAAGGACCTGATCGATCAGGAGTTGATCGACCGACCAACCGCGTTCCAGGTCGCTCCCAACAAGGAAGAGCTCAAGATGAAGCTCAAAGGTATCAACGTTTCGCAACCCGGAATTATTTAATGCATCTAGTGCTTCGGCGCAATCAATGTACGGTCACGATCGCTTCGATTGCGATTTTGCTGGTACCGTTTGCTGATACTCTTTACGCGCAAACCGGCGGAGCAGACGGCCCCGGCGGCTATCTATCGTGGATCAAATTGCTGGTCATCGGCGTGGTCTACCTGATTTGGGTTCGTACATCGGACTGGATCAATCGAGATGCCATGAAGATCGGTGACAAAACCAACTTGAAACAGGAAATCTGGAATCCCATCGTGGTTTTCAGTTTCCTGATTGGTTTTCTGTGCGTAATTTCGATCCCGATCTTTTTGGCCGGTCTACCGATATACCTGTTAACTGCGTGGGTTCCCTTGCTGGTTTATTTTGTTCAGCGGCGCGGCAAGCTCCAATCCGACCCAAGTATCGCTCAGCAGTTGAAGCTCCAACCGGGTCAAACACCACCACCGAGGGTGTTGCCACAAGACGAAGGCGCCGAGATCAACTTCTCTGCGGCCGGCGATGACAAAAGTCAAAAACAAGCCAACTTGATTCGCGCTCGTCAAAGCTCAGCCTTCGCCGAGATGAAAGATTTTCTGGTCATGAACCAGTTCAAGCGAGCCGAACAGGTTTTGCTGGACTACACTCGCGACGCCGTCAACGGACGGTTATTGGTTGACGGAACCTGGCATGCAATTGAACCCATGGATCGCGAGACCGGTGACGCGATTTTGGAAAGCTTGAAGAATCTGGCTGGTCTCAATCCGCAGGAACGACGAGCAAAACAATCTGGTGGTTTCGGATTTAAGTCAGACCAAGGCAAAACAGAACTACAACTGACGACCCAGGGCGTCCCTACCGGTGAACGGGCACAACTGCTGTACAAGCTCGGCGGCAAAGACGAGATGAACTTCTCAGAGCTCGGTATGTTCCCAGACATGGTTGAGCAAATCAAATCAACTCTCGACGGCAATGGAATAGCGATCGTCTCGGCGCCACGCGGAAACGGCTTATCCACGAGCTGGAAAGGCGCGTTGGCAACGACCGATCGTTTGACCCGCGACTGTATCTCGCTCATTGACGCCAGTGAAAAAGATACAGACGTCGAAAACATCGTCGTCAATTTATACGATCTGGCAAAAGAACCGCAGCTTGAAACGCTTAATGCTCAATTGTTGACACAGCCAGATTTTGTCGCCGTTCCAAAAGTCGAAGACGCCGCGACAATGGACCGATTGGTCCAGCAGGCCTCTGGAGAAACAACGGTCTTGTTGCGGGCCTCGGCCAAATCAGCATCAGAGGCGCTTTTGAGGGCGTACTCCCAAGCCGGCGATCGCAAAAAGTTTCTCGCGGCGCTCAACAATGTGACATGTCAGCGATTGGCTCGTCGATTGTGCAGCGAGTGTCGAGTCGAAGTTCGTGTTCAACCTGCCATTATCCAAAAACTGGGCGGCAACCCGAAAACCCAAGGCACAATCTTCAATCACTGGCAACTGCCGCCTCCCGAACAACGCGTCGACGAAAAAGGACGCGAGATTGAGTTCCCACCTTGTAAGGCTTGCGGGGGAATCGGATACATCGGTCGTATCGCCGTGTTTGAGATGATCACACGCAACGACCAACTACGACAGTTCATCGGTAAAAATCCAAAAGTAGACGCGATTGAAAAAGCTGCGGCAAAACTCGGCAAAGCTTCGCTGGCTAAACAGACTTACAAACTGGTGTTGCTCGGGGTCATTTCACTAGCCGAAGCCCAACGAGTATTGAAACAAGGGTAGCCGATCAGCCTGGCTCAACTTTAAGACCACACCGAAACAAACGAAAAGTTAAAACCAAAAAGATATGTACGACGACGGACCTCCAATCGAATTCTTTGCTGCAGGAGAAACTCCTGAAGAGCAAGAAGCCAATCTGAAGACGGTCGAGCCCTCTCCTGGTTTCGAACCGGCTTCGGAGTTGTGCGCCGAATCGATTCTAAAAGACGCCGACGTCACCGTTCTCGACTTTTCGGCTCAGCAAGTAACGCTCCGATTTCAAATTGACGGCTTGTGGCACTCCGGCGCTCCGATGGACCGCGAAACTGGCGACTACATGCTGGCGACGCTGAAACAACTTGCGGGGCTCGACTACCGCGAACGCCGCGCTCGGCAAACGGGCAACTTCGGCACGATGTACCTTAAGAAAAAGCAGAAGTTCAAGCTCGTCTCTCAAGGAATCAAAACCGGCGAACGAGTTGCGCTTTACCTTGACTACAAACGTCCGCCGCTGGACAAGTGCGAAGAATTGGGAATGCGGGCCAGCATGATCAACCAGTTGCACGGCATCGTAAATGACTCCGAAATGGGGATCGTCGTGACATCGGCCGTCCCCGGTGAAGGCTATACAAAGTGTTGGCGCGGAGCCTTGGATACCTGTGACCGGCTCACGCGCGACTACTTTGTGATGGAACACGTTGGCAGAAACGAACCCGAAGTCATCAACGTTTATCCTGTTGAGTACGATACGGCCAAGGGCGAAGACCCGATGACTCCGATCCCCCAGCTAATGCTCAAAGAGCCCGATGTACTCGGGTTTCCGGACGTTGAAACTGGCAATTTGCTTGATCGAATTGTTGATCACTCAGTGCAGCACAAACTGCCGACGTTCACTCGTGTTCCGGGCAAGCACTGTATCGACGCGCTGTTGCGACTGCTGGTTCTAAAACCTGATGTCAAGAAGCTTGCCGATCGCTTGACTGCCGTGTTGACGATGCGCCTGATTCGGTTGCTTTGCGACGATTGTAAAATCGGATTTCCGCCTCATCCCAAAATGCTTCAGCAACTTGGTCTGCCACCGGGCCGCGTGGCGGAGTTGTTCCGCCCGATGGTGTACCAACCCGGGATGGTTGACGAAGATGAAGTCGAAATCGAGCCGTGTGCAACATGCTCCGGGATCGGCTATCGGGGTCGAACCGGTCTGTTTGAGTTGTTGACGATCAACGACGAACTCAAACAGGCACTAGTTTCGGACCCCAAAATGGGCAACCTTGCCGGGATCGCCAAACGTCATGGACATGTTTCGATGCAAATGGAAGGCATCGTTATGATCGCTGCCGGGCGAACATCGATCGAAGAATTACAACGTGTTTTGAAGTCCTGATTGAACTGAAACGAATTACAAGAACCGATGCTGTATTTAATCTTCTTTGGAATGTTTGTTCTGATCGTCGCCAGTACATGGTGGTTCGGTCTTTGGAGCAACGTTGTCACGTTGATCAATCTGATGATTGCGGCGCTATTGGCCAGCAGTCTGTACCAGCCGATGTCACAGGCGCTTAAGGGTATCGACGATTCGTATGCCGATCTATTCGATTTCATTGGTGTCTGGGCTGTTTTTTGCATTGCGATGTTTGTGCTTCGCGGAGCAACCGACGCCTTGAGCGCCTTTCGTTTGAAGTTTGATCCGTTGACCGAGATGATTGGGCGTTCCCTCGTTTCAATCTGGATCGCGGGTGTGTTTATCTGCTTTGCGGCTTTTTCGATGCAGATAGCTCCTTTGCCTCCGTCATTTTATGGACGTGAGACTCCTGCGACCAAGCCGTCGGAAGTTGGAACGATGCCTGATAAATTATGGCTGGCGTTTGTTCAAAGCCGATCTCGTGGAGCACTTGCGGCAAGCCAATCTGCTGGAGCCGGTTTGCCAGAGTACCGTTTGCCGGATCACCCAGACGATGAAGGATCGGACAAACGCGTCTTCGATCCCCATGGCGAGTTTCTGTTCGAGATGGAAGATCGCCGCTGGAAGTTGTCCAAGAAAGAGCGACTGCGTAATTGATCGTAGTTGGCTCACAGCGCATTCGTTTAGTAGCTCGGCTGTCCCAGCCGTGAATAACGCTTTCACTTTAGCGGAGCCGTCCGGTCGAGCTTCTGTCTTATGGTGGGCTAGGCTTCCAGCCTGTCATTTTTCCTCGATGCCGCTGACAGGCAAGATGCCTATCCCACCTAACGCGCAAACGGTTCAGGCTTTTCCGTATGAACAAAGCAAGAGCTGCCAACTACTTGCTGGCCAGCATGTCGACCATTCGGCCCGGTGATCCCATGGCGTTGTATCCTCCATCAACGTGAAGGATCTCGCCGGTTATGCCGTCGGAGAGATCGGACAGCAAGAACGCGCCGCTGTTGGCGACTTCGTGGTGTTCGATGTTACGACCAAGGGGTGCGACATGCTCGTACATCATCAGCATTTCATTGGCGCCGACGGCTGAACTGGCTAGCGTCTTAAGCGGTCCAGCACTGAGCGCGTTAACTCGAACACCACTGGTTCCCAAATCGTAGGCCAGATATCTCGTCGTCGCCTCAAGCGCCGCTTTGCAGATTCCCATCATGTTGTAGCCGGCGACAATCTTCTCACCGCCGAAGTAAGTCATGCAGGCGACCGAGGCCTTGTCAGACAGAATTGGTCGAGCTGCCTTGGTGACGGCGATCAAGCTGTAACAGCTAATGTCCATCGCCATCTTGAAGCCTTCCCTACTTGCGTCGATCGTGTCGCCCAAATCGGCTCGGTCGGCATAGGCAATCGAATGCAGCAGAAAGTCAATCGTGCCAAATTCTTTCTTGGCCGTTTCCATGACCTCGGCTATTTGGGCATCATCCTGAACGTTAAGCGGAACCAAGAACGAAGGCTGAGCTTCGAAATCGAGTTTACTAAAGCACTTTTCGACTCGGCGACGGTTCTTCTTTCGCTCGTCATCTTCCCGGTCGGGTAGATGGGTAAATCCACATTGGCCACCTTCAGACATGATCTTCTTGGCGATCGCCCAAGCGATCGAGCGATCGTTCGCCACACCCAGAATCAAACCTTTTTTGCCTTCGAACAAACCCATTTACCAATTCCCTTTTGCTGTACGATTGTTTGACTGATTCAAAGTGGCTACGTTAGACAACTGAACCAGACTCAATTTGATAACAGTTTTACTGGCTCTCAACAATTCCTACGACTCCAAGTATGTCTCAATCTGCACAATCATCGCGAATAACTGCAGGTCAATCGGCTGCGGAACTGTTAGTCCGTCTGATTGATTTATCGCTTGAGAGTTCCAGCGAAGCCGATTTTCTCGGCTCGGCGCTGCAGTGCATTAACGAAAAAGCGAAATCGAGCGGGACAACGCTGATCGAAGGAGCCAAAGGTCAATGGCGTGTGATCGCTCACTCTGGAGCTGGCGACGGACTGCCAACTGAAATGCTTGCCGACGCGCTGGACGCTGAAGCCTGCAAACAGGGCGAAGGCTGGACAGCGGCTCCGCTGTACAAGCCAAACCGGGCCAGCCAGTTGCTAGCCTGCAATTCCGATTCCATCGACACCAGCGAATTCGATTCCTGGACTGCGGCGGTCGGATTGGCGCTCAGCTCGTTCAAACAACGAGCCCAACAGTCTCGCCGTGCCCAGCGGCTCGATGCGATTCTTGAGATGACGGCCCAGTGGAACAAGTCACGACAAACCGATCAGTTGCTTGAACAAATCGCACTGGCATCAACCCGATTGTTGGGAGCCGAACGTGCGACGATCTTCTTGCCCGACGCGGCAGGAAGCTCGTTGATTGGAAAACCGGCGTTGGGAGTAGAAGCCGGTGAGATCCGGATCCCGCTCAATGCCGGTGTGGTAGGACAAGTCATGGAGTCTGGCCAACCGGCGCGGGTTGACTACGACGTATCGGATGAGCAAAGCCAGATTCATCGCGAGGTCGATGACCAGCTTGGGTTTCAAACGAAAACGATTCTGTGCGTGCCGATGGTTAACGGCGAGGGAACGACGATCGGCGCGTTCGAACTGATCAACCGCAACGAAGGCAACTTTACCGACGAAGACGAAACAGCACTGCGCGAACTGGCCTCTCATGCCGCGGTCGCTATTGACAACACCCAGCACGTTGAACAATTGGTCACGTCAAAGCGAACGGTGTCACAGCAGGCGGCCGGGCAAGTCGAAATGATCGGCGAGTGTGCCGCGATCGAACAACTCAAAAAGTCGATTGAGCGCGTCGCCAATACCGATCTTGTGATTCTGATCACTGGTGAAAATGGTACCGGCAAGGAAGTCGTCGCTCAGATGATTCATTACCTCAGCGCCCGCCGCGACGAGGTTTTAGTCGCCGTCAACTGCGCCGCGATCAGCGAGACGCTGCTGGAGAGCGAACTGTTTGGCCACGAAAAAGGTTCCTTCACCGACGCACATCAAACACGCGAGGGAAAATTTGAACTCGCCAAAGACGGGACGTTGTTCTTGGACGAAATCGGGGACATGAGTCTTGATGGTCAATCGAAGCTCCTCAGAGTCCTTGAAGAACGAAAGGTCGTGCGAGTGGGCGGATCGACTCCGATTCCGACCGATGCGAGGGTGCTTGCCGCGACCAATCAAGATCTGGCTCAAATGATCACGGACAAAAAGTTCCGCCAGGATCTGTATTTCCGACTTAACGTCGTTCCAATTGAGCTTCCCCCGCTGCGCGATCGTGGAGATGACGTGATCTTGCTAAGCGAACATTTCCTGACTCAGTTCTGCGGCAAAGCCCGACGCAGCGTGCCAAAAATTACAGCGGCGGCGAAGAAGCGACTGCTTGGTCACGCTTGGCCGGGCAACATCCGTGAGCTTCGCAACATGATGGAACGACTGGCTTATCTGACCGACGGAGAGAAAATCGACGCCAGCGATTTGGATTTCGTAAACTCGCCCGCCAGCGCCGATTCCGCAATACCGATGGACCTGCCACTTACCGAGGCGACCCGTCAGTTCCAGGTCGACTATATCGCTCGGCACATCGAACGCTCAAAAGGCAACATGACCGACGCGGCCGCAAAAATGGGGCTTCATCGTTCCAATCTTTATCGCAAGATGAAGCAGTTGGGGATGAGCGACGGCGATGGGGGAGGTGCGGAAGACTCTGACGGCTGAGCATCAAATTGCTAGTCTTACTGGGAAAAAAACCGGTTTTTGCCTCTCGACGTAAGCTGGGGGATTTATTAGAATCTGGCGTTCCACAGGACGGTATTGCCGTCCATTTTTTATTCACAGATCAAAATTGATCCACGGACCAATCATGTACGCGATTATTGCAGACGGCGGACGCCAATATAAAGTCGAAGAAGGCCAGCTTTTGGAGATTGATTTCCGCGAAGCCAAAGAAGGCGACAAGCTGACTTTTGATCGCGTTTTGGCGGTTTCAAGCGACAGTGGATTCAAGCTTGGCAAACCCACCGTCAGTGGTGCCAAGGTATCGGCCAAAGTCATTGGTCAAACCCAAGGCGAGAAGGTCTACGTCCAAAAGTTCCGTCGCCGTAAGAACAGCAAGCGACGAACCGGTCATCGACAGAAGTACGTGAAGGTCTTGATCGAGTCTATCGCGTAGTTCATCATCCAAAGAAACATTGATGTTCGAGCCAGTCCTCCAAGGGGCTGGCTTTTTTCGTTGAGGCTTCCTGAACTGGAAATCAGAATTTCCCGGTCCCGATGAGCCTACGTAATCCCCACTTTTTGGGTTGAGATTCCTCTGTTGCTGATTCTGCTTGCTATTGTTGTCGATTTATCGCGCAAATCGCGAGTTGGGGTATTTGAGAATTAAGGAAACGAGGTTGAAATAGAACCTGACCACAACTTTTACATCAATTTGTGCAATATATGAGCAGCGGCAATTCTCATTTCAGCAACGTCGACGATTCGCCACTTGAAGGCCTAGTCGGGACTTCGGCTGCGATGTCGAGCGTTTACCAAATGACTCGATTGTCAGCGGCTAGTAACTCTTCGGTCCTATTGTTGGGTGAAACTGGGACTGGAAAAGAGCTCATCGCGGCGGCGTTGCATCGGTTGAGTGACCGGGCAAGCGGTCCGTTTGTCCGGGTCAACTGCGGCGCGTTGACCGAAAGCCTGCTCGATAGCGAGTTATTTGGACATGTCAAAGGCTCGTTCACCGATGCTGTTCGGGACCGGACGGGGCGATTCGAAGCCGCCCACGGCGGGACGATTTTCCTCGACGAAGTCAATTCGACGTCCTCAACGCTGCAAGTAAAACTGCTTCGCGTGCTTCAGGAACGCGAATTTGAACGCGTCGGAGACACGCGAACCATTCAGGTAGATGTCCGCGTAATCGCTGCCAGCAATTGCGATTTGAATCTCGAAGTCAGTGAAGGTCGTTTCCGCGAGGACCTGTTTTGGCGCCTTAACGTATTGCCAATCGCGCTTCCGCCACTGCGTCGTCGCGAAGGTGACATTGAACCGTTGGTGCGATTCTTCCTCGACGTGTACGGTACCGCCAACGGCAAGGAGATCAAAAAGATTGACCCGGATGCTTTGAAAGCACTCAACGAATATCAATGGCCGGGCAACGTTCGTGAGCTTCAAAACTACATCGAGCGAGCCGTCGTATTGGCACAATCAGATCAGCTGGAACCTTCGTTGTTACCGGTCGCCGTCATGGGTGACGCCGCCGAAGCCCAAGTTGCTGTATTTAGGCCCACAGATGATCAGTCATTGATCCGGGAGTTCGTTTATAATCGTCTAAGTAAAGCCGAAAAAGATGCTGACAATTTGTACAATGAAATTGTTGAGCCGGTTGAGAAAGAGTTGTTGATGCAAGTCCTTCAGTCTTGCAATCACACTCAAACCAAAGCCGCCAACAAGCTCGGCATTAACCGAAATACGCTTTACAAAAAACTGACCGAGTTCGGATTGGCAAAATCCAAGAACGATGATTCTGATGCCGAGTAGGTGCGGACAATCGTCTTGAGTTACTTTCCCTCAGAGAAGGTCGGCACAGCCTAGTGGATCATCAAACCTGAGTTGATTAGTTCGTAGTACCGCCTTTAGGCGGAAATTCCGGCTAAAGCCGCTACTACGAACTCAGCTCTGATACACCGCCTGGGAGCGTTTGCTACTTGGATCAGGTTGGTGTTTTAGTACGACTTCCCCGAGCCTTCGGCAAGCAACTACTTTTATTCTTACCTCGGAACCACACTGTGGATTGGCTTTATAAAATCTCGATCACCTGCTTTGCGGCCAGCTATCTGGTCGTATTGGTGTTGGAAATTTCGCGAGTCTTCTTCCAAGCCGGGCTTCGAAAATATATTCGAGTCGGATTCGCGGCCGCTGGCCTATTCGCCCACACCGTTTATCTAGTACTGCAAGGCAAACTTGAACTCGATGCAACCGGTATCTGGCTCAGCAGTTGGTCCGGTTGGTGTCTGGCGGCGGCGTGGGTTCTGGCGGCGGCCTACCTGTGGATTTCGCTACGTCAATCAAAATCAGTGATTGGCTTGTTCCTCATGCCGGTCGTTCTGATCCTGATTTGTGCCGGCGTTCTTCTCGATGGCACCAGCACGTTTTCCGTTGACCGAGTGAAGTCAATTTGGAATATGGTTCATGGATCGACGCTGCTGCTGGGAACGGCAATTGTGGCGCTTGGTTTCGTATTTGGAATCGTTTATTTGATTCAAGCCGCGAGGCTCAAACGAAAGATCGTCGCGTCGAAACTGTTTCGGCTACCGTCGTTGGAGTGGCTGCAACGTTCTAGCGAGATTTCCTTGATCGCGTCGACGTTGTTGCTGGGTGGCGGTTTGGTGTCAGGGATCGCTTTGAATCTTGTCAATCACGCGGCTGATGGAGATGCCGTTTCCACGGGCACGATCGCTTGGTCCCATCCGGTCGTCTGGTCATCTGGCGTACTGTTTCTCTGGCTGCTGGCCGCGGCGCTGTTTAACATGTTTTACCGGCCAGCAAGACAAGGTCGAAAAGTCGCCTATTTGGTCGTGACAACGTTTCTATTTTTGGTTCTGGAGCTGGCGATCGTCTGGTGGGCTGGTCATGCGGTCAACGAGTCGACCAAAGAAATCGCTCAGACAAAAGTTGTCGCTGAGTTTGCGGTTGAGCTAAGCGAAAGGCGTAAGCCCAATGGCACTTACTTCGCCTGCACAATTGTAGCGTTTGGGCGCGAGCCCTCCGGTTTCTCAGAGTTCCGCTTGAATAAAACCGGGGAGCTTGCGCTCCACCGCTACGCCATTGGGCTAACGCCCTCGGATCTGAGCCGTTTGGGCGCTAGCCCCGGTTCATCGCGCACCCTACCGGTGGCTGGTCGCATTTTGCTGGAGGTCCGTTCATGAACCTCCAAGTCATCGGTTGCAGCCATCATCAATCCAATGTCGCAATTCGCGAGCAATTGGCTTTCACCGAACAACAAGTGCCCTCGTTCCTGAAGCTGTTCTACGATCGGTTTCCCGAATCCGAGGCCGTGCTTCTGTCGACATGCAATCGAACCGAGTTCTACGCGGCGGCCCAAAAACCTGATCTGATTCCCAGTCAGAAAGAGATGATCGAATTCCTTGCTACCGAACGTGGGCTTTCGTTTTCCGATGTTAATGGAGACCTGTTTGCCCATTCGGACCGCGATGCGATTGAGCACTTGTTCAGTGTTGCGGCAAGCCTAGACAGTATGGTCGTTGGTGAGACCCAAATTCTGTCCCAAGTCAAACGTGCCTACCAATTGGCAGTCGAGTCAAACCAGACGATTCCGCTTACCCATCAAGCGTTTCAATCTGCTATTCGTGTTGCTCGTCGGGTCAGCAACGAAACCGATATCCACTCGCATCGGGTTAGTGTTCCCAGCATCGCAATCTGCGTTTTGGCCAAACAGATTTTTGAGCGGCTGGACAACAAGCGGATCTTGATCCTCGGGGCAGGGGAGATGGCCGAAGAAACGTTGACCTATGTTCGTTCCGAAGGCGGGAAAGACATTTGGATCACCAATCGAACGCAATCCAGAGCCGAAGAGTTGGCTGGCAAATTTGATGGCAATGTGGCCAGCTGGGAAAGCCTTGAGGAACAACTGGCAAAGGCTGATTTGATTGTCAGTACAACAGGAGCCACCGAGCCGGTGGTGACATCGGCGATGTTCGACAGGGTTGAAAAAGCCCGAAACCAGAAACCGATGTTCGTCCTCGATTTGGCGATTCCTCGGGACATCGAAGCCGAAATAGGGGATCGGCTCAATGTCTACCTGTACACGCTTGATGACTTGCAGAAGGAATGTGAAAAGAACCGTAAGTCCCGTCAGTCGCAGTATCCCAAAGCGGTAAAAATCATCGGCCAGGAAACCGATCAGTTTTTCGCCGAGCTGAGGCGACGATCAAGCGGCTCGACGATCGCCCAACTGCGGCAACAGGCCGACGAAGCCAAAAATGCCGAGCTGACTCGGTTGATGAATCGGCTTGAAGGTCTTTCGGATGCTCATCGCGCCGAGATCGAACAGTCGTTCCACAGGCTGGTCAACAAGATCCTTCATCCGCCTTTGGAATCATTGCGAGATGATTCGGTCAACGAGTCGGGAAGTTTATTGGACGCATTGAAAAAGCTGTTTCAGTTGGGCGATTAGTTGGGCGATGGGCGATTAGTTGAAGTCGTGTTGCGTTTGCTCAATTTTAGGATGGTCCGTTTTGGCGTGTTGGCGTTAGCCACGGTTTTTGCATGTTCATCCGTGGCTACCACTGTTGAGCAGAATTACTTTCATGAAATTGTGGGTTGGCTGGGGTCGAACGTAGTGAGCCCCCAGAGCTTTGTGCTCTATCGGCTTTGTGCTCTCTATCGGCTTTTTAACTGGGGGCTCGCTGCGCTCGACCCCAGCCACTCAACCACCCAGCCACCCCATTTAGATATGCAACCACTCCCCTACATACATCTAGTGCATACAAAAAACGACGACGCCATTAACTGCATCTAGGCCACGTTCTATAAATCAGCCGACACGGCTCATGTTGCCAACTTGGTGCAGAATTACTTTGGAGCTGCTTGGGTGAGTTAAAGTATTCTGACTTACTCCCAGTCATCATCGTCGTCGTCCCATTCTTCATCGTCGAGACCGTCGTCGTCTTCGACTTCTTCCCACTCATCGTCTTCTAGGCCATCGTCGGATTCTTCGCCTTCTTCATACTCGAATTCTTCGTCGTCATCTCCTTCGACGGTTTCGTCGTCGTCTTCTTCGTCGTCTTCTTCATACTCGTACTCGTAGTCATCGTCTTCTTCTTCACCCTCTTCGACGTCTTCGTACTCGTACTCCTCATCGTCACCTAGTTCTTCCTCTTCGCCTTCTTCATCTTCTTCTTCGTACTCATACTCTTCGCCGTCATCTTCCTCTTCGTATTCGTCTTCTCCCTCGTCGTCGTCTTCGTACTCTTCTTCCTCGTCTTCGAATTCATCACTGGCTACGACATCAGTGGGGCTGGACCAATCGAAGTTATCCAACAATTCGTTCTCCTCGATTACGATCGCGCTAGTATTCATCGAGTGCTGCTCAAAGTGTTTTTCATTTGAATTGACTAGCAAGCTCATTCTTCTTCCTCCTTTGGCGGTGAGTCTTCCGACCCGTGATTCTGACTGGTCAGGGTGCTGACTTTTGGGGTCTGGCTCAATTTTGATTCTGTGTCATTCTCGGCTGGGCCACGATTTTCATCAGAAGTAGCCCATTGAGGCAACCCTCTTCCAGAAAGTTGTTTGGATCTGGGGAGATCGTTGAGGGTGTTGAGGCCAAATTGAGTCAAAAAGTCCTTTGAGGTGGTATACAAGAATGGTCGTCCGAGCTTTTCGCTTCGCCCGGCAATCTTGATCAAGCCTTTTTCCAGCAATTGACGCAGCATTTCTCCACAACTTACACCGCGAATCGACTCAATCTCGGCTTTGATGATCGGCTGTCGGTAGGCGACGACGGTTAAGGTTTCCAGAGCGGGCGTTGAAAGCCGTTTGGGGCGTTGCACGTGATCGAGCTGTTGAATCCACTTGGAGAACTGGGGTCGGGTAAGCATCTGATATCCGCCAGCGACCCGTTTGACATGAAACGCTCGCCCAATCTGATCATATTGCTGGTTGAGTTGCTTAATCATCGTGCGGGCCTGGGTTCCGTCTTCGAGCTCGGCCAGCTGACTGATTTTGCGGCTCGGGATCGGTGCCCGTGACATGAACAACACGGCTTCGAGTCGTCGCATTCGCGATTTGGGATCCGAAGGCCACTTGGGCTCATGGGCGTCTTCGAAGCCCGCTTCTCCAAGATCAGCAGGCGTCGTTTCAAGTTGTTGGTCAGGCTCGGTCACGATGGATCAAACAAATGTTAATTTTTGATTAGCAGCCGGTCGCTTTGACAACGTCGGCTCAGGGCAGGATATCGACAGAAACAATATCGACACAACGGTTTGCTTACAGCACAAAGAAAGCGTCAAAACTGCCGTGGATTATTGGAAGCAAAATTCGGTGTGACAAGTCGCTTTTTCTTCGCTTTTTTGTCGACTTTATAAGCCAGGCAATCGTCTATCAAGCCCGTATTTGCCTTCGTTTTGGGTATGATACCTCTGTTCAATCATCCGACCAAACCAACAAACAAAGGCACATCTCCTCTCGAAGGCAGCCATTGATTCATGAATGAGCAAGATTCCGATCAAGATCAAGCCAATTCGTCAAAAGCCCGGTCGATATTATTGGTTTCTTTGCTAGTGATGCTGATCGTCGTGCCCGTTCTGTTCCTGATCATGCTTGGTTTGGGCACAGTGCAGGGAGTTGAATTTTCTCCTGATGATTTTTCCCGTAGAGAATTTAGCTACAACCAGATGCCTCTCACGGGATGGATCGTATCCAAGAAACAATACGTGGATCTAACATCTGATTTAGAACGATCATTGGTCGTCAACAAGCTCGTTCCTGCGGTCGTCCTCAAGAAAAAACGCTGGCATTTGGTTTCTGAGATTGGACCGCCGGTAATCTCTCACGAGTGTGATGCGCGGTTTTTGACCGGATATCTCGATAAGCTCCATGACGAGGGTGGAAACTATTGGGATACCTGGAACACAGATTTTCCGAAATCCGCCAAAGTGTTCTGGCCTCACGTGGCTGAACTTGCCCGTGACGAAATGTATTTTAAAGTCGCCGATGTAATGCGAGTTGCAATGAGCATTTCCAAAGACAATCCCGATTCTCTGGATCGCTCGCTGCATAAAACGATGTCCCAAGCATACCTGGAACTGGGGACGCTGGATTCTGAATTGGGACGACTGGAGCGGGCAAAGTATCGACTGGAACGCTCAATCGAATTTGATTCCAATTCAAAGGCAGCAGAGAAGCTCGAATCCCTCAAAATGCAAACCCCTGTGGCAACTCCTGTCATCGAGGCCGACGAGTGAGCGACTCCTTTATCTACCTCGACCACAATTCGACTTCACCGATCCTACCGGAAGTCGCCCAAACCATCGCCGAGTGTCACGCCGAGCAATTTGCAAACCCGGCCAGCCAACATCGACTAGGACAAGCCGCCCGTCGAAAAATTGAGCTACTGCGGCTGGCAATGGCAAGAATGCTTGGTGCTCATTGTGAAGGCATGCAGACCGATCAACTGATATTCACCAGCGGTGGCACCGAAAGCAACAATCTTGCCCTGCTGGGGCTGGTGTCTCGAAACTCAAATGCTGGAGATTCAACCGCCATTGCTAAACGGGTTTTGATTTCGGCGATAGAGCATCCCTCCGTCTTTGGCGCCGCCGAGCAGCTGGCCCGTTTGGGCTATGAAGTCGAAAAGATTCCCGTTGATCGCAATGGAGTTTGCGATCTTGAAGCACTCGCAATGATGCTTGAGCGTCCCGCCGATCTCGTTTCAATCATGCTTGCCAATAACGAAACGGGAGTCATCCAGCCGATCGAGGCGGCTGCTCAAATCTGCCGCCACAAAAACGTCTTGATCCACACCGACGCGGTTCAGGCGGTCGGGAAAATCCCCGTCGATTTTCGTCAGCTCGGCGTCGATGCGATGTCGTTGACGGCTCACAAATTCGGCGGTCCGCGCGGAATTGGTGGGCTTTTGGTCCGAAGTGGAATCACACCCCAACCAATTCTGTTCGGTGGATTTCAGCAATCCGCCATCCGGCCTGGTACAGAAGATGTCGCCCTGACCGCTGGAATGCACAAAGCGATGGAGCTTTACCAGGATTCACCCGATCACCGCCAACAGCGGCTGAGTCGTCTGCGAGACCAGCTGCAAGACGGATTAATGGATCATTTTGATGATTTGGTCGTCAACGGCCACCAAGCCGATCGGGTCCCTCACACGCTCAACGTTTCGTTCCCAGGGATTGATCGACAGTCCTTTCTGCTGGCCGCTGACATGGCTGGACTGGCGATCTCAACCGGCTCGGCATGTGCAAGTGGGTCAAGCGAACTCTCACCCGTCCTGCTGGCAATGAAGCTTGAGAAGGAAGTGATCGAGGGCTCGATTCGCATCAGTTTAGGCATCTCGACCACCCCTGAAGAAGTCACCGAATCTGTCAACCGGATAGTCAATATTATCACGGTTTTTCGCGGCTCAAAATGATCTCCAAATTGGGGTTATGCAGGTGTTGGTTTGGTCAAAAAATGGTACAATTAGGGTACGCTAAATTGGCGTTTCATTCTTGTTTTTCCGGTATTTTACCGCATGTCTCGGGCGGCTCTCGATCAAGTTTTCTCGGTACCCTTTCGCCATCTTCGGAGTACCAATTTTACCGGCGATGAGGTGGTCTCTCACGGTCGCCCCAATGGTCTTGCGCGCTTTGTTGGTGACGAAAAAAATGAAATGCTGAAGTTTCTGGCTTCGATCAGTCAAACTGCTGACCAGCCAAGTGTCAGTTCATTGGACGACGCTGCCACTGAAGCGGTTTCTGTTTTGCAATGGCCGTTGGTACTCTTCGGGCCTTCTGGCACTGGGAAAACCTGGCTTGCCATGACGCTTCTTACAATGATTTCCGAGCTGGTTGATCAGCCAGCTGGGCGTGAGTCACAAAAGCCGCTTTACATGACGGCTTTGGATTTTGATCGCCGGTTCCGATCGGCTATCGAAACTGATTCGGTAGAAGATTTGCGAAAACGGTTTGTCGAAAGCCCTGGATTGGTAATCGACGACGTTCATCGCTTGGTTTCAAAACCCGCTACGCAAACAGAGTTGACATTGATTCTCGACAGAATGTACGAGAAAAACCGACCTATTATCATCACAATGGACGCTTCGCCTCAGGAATGCGATGGTTTGGTAGGTCAACTGGTGTCTCGAATGTTGGGTGGCTTGTGCCTGCCAGTAAACCCGCCAGGACCTGCTGCCAGATTCGAAATTATTCGTGATCTCGCATCGATCAATAAATTGAATCTCACTGATGACGCAGTTCAGTTGCTAGTTGACCAACTTAACGTCACCGTCCCGAAGCTCGACCACTTTTTTGCTCAAGCCAAAGTAACGTTGCTGGCTGACGAAGAACAAAACCCTAATCGACCAATCGACGCGGCCAAATTGACTCAGCTGTTCAAGAAGTCAGATGCCGAAGTCGACCAGCTTTCCAAATTGATTGTCAAATTGGTCGCTGCTGAGTTTCACTTGAAACCATCGGAACTGAAGAGCAACTCACGAAAGCAAACGATCGTGCTGGCTCGCGGCGTTGCGGTTTACCTGAATCGAATGTTGCTTGGTTCCAGCTTTCTCAAAATCGGCACCTATTTTGGCAACCGCGATCACTCTACGATCATGCACGCGTTTCGGAAAATCGAAACGATTATTTCTAAGCCCGATGATAACGATTCCAATTCTGTCAAAATGACGATCGAAAAACTCAAACAACAACTCACTGAACATTTTGCCAGCCAAATCAACTTCATTTGAAAACATGTTCAAACAATGTTGCTATCAACAGCACAACTTTGTGGTTGCCAACACCAAATTTGAAACAGCCGACAACCGACAATCTGATCGACTAACTAACAACCAATTACTGACAGGTAAGTAACGAGTTATCCACGTCAGCCAAAACTACTTTACCTCAGACTAAACCAATACTTACGGCAGTTCAGCACGAGTTACCAACAGTTTTGCTGCCGTATTAATACTAATACTGAAAAAGAACTTAGATTATTTAAAGCTGGGCAGAACAGTTCAGCGAACTCCCTGGAAAAGGATTTAACGTGAAGATAAAAATCAATCGAGAATCGTTCTTTCGAGTGTTTCAAATCGCAGCAGCAGTCGCTCCTGCTCGAAGCCCGAAAACGATCCTTCAGAACGTCAAAATTGAAGTCACCAAGGACCAGGGGATTTTGACCGCCACCGACACCGAGGTCGGTGTGAAGCTCACCGTACCCGATTTGGAGATTGTGACTCCTGGTAGTGCCGTAGTCCCGGTTTCGCGTTTGAGCATGATTCTGCGTGAGTCCAGCGATGATCTGTTGGAGATCGACGCCAGCTCGGAAAAGACGCTTATCACAGGAGCTAACAGTCGATTTGAGCTTCAGGCTCAAAATCCCGACGAATTCCCGGAAGTATCAGGTTTCGATGACAAAGACTACTACGAGATCAACGCCAACGTTCTCAAAGAATTGATCAAACGAACCTTGTTTGCGACTGACTCAGAGAGCAGCCGTTATGCTTTGGGCGGCGTGCTGTTGGAGATGGATGATAAGACGATCACCGCCGTAGGAACTGACGGTCGGCGATTGGCCAAGATGCAAGGCGTACTCAAGAAGGTTGGTAAACCTCAATCGGGAGCTACAACGATTGTGCCATCGCGATCAATGCAATTGATGGAGCGTATCCTGCCAGACGGTGAAGTCCCGGTTCAAATTTCGGCTCGAGCAAACGACTTGGTCATGAAAGAAGCCAACGGAATCTTCTACACGCGATTGGTCGAAGGAAGATTCCCGAAGTGGCGTGACGTGTTGCCAAAACGAGAGTCAACCAACCGAATTGATATCCCAGTCGGGCCAATGTATTCGGCGCTTCGTCAGGCTGCGATCGTGGCCAGTGAAGAGAGCCGAGGAATTGATTTCACGTTTCACAAAGGATCATTGGTACTGAGCAACAGCACTGCCGAGATCGGCCAGTCACGAATCGAAATGCCGGTCCCGTTTGATCAAGACGAATTGACGATCACGTTGGATCATCGGTATGTCGCCGACTTTTTGAAAGTCCTTCAGCCCGACAAAACATTTACGTTGGATGTCGAGAACGCTGAAGCGGCCGCTTATTGCGAAACTGATGACAACTACGGATACGTGATCATGCCACTGTCGAAGGATCGGCGGTAGTTGGCGGTGACTGAAAAGTTTGAGCTCAGTCCGTCCCAGGAATTTGCAAAGGAGTAGCCAGGCATGGGCGACGAATCATTTGAGGAGCTGGATTTTTCGCAGGCACAGGATTTGGTCAAGAGTCGCCAGCGTTACTTTCGGCGTCCAAAAAAGTCGGCGGACATTGTCGGTCGTTTGATGGCTCGAAAAGGTTACGCTCAAACCGAGTCGGCTAACGAACTGGAAACGGTTTGGAATCAAGTAGTCGGGCCCAAGTGGGAAACCAAAACAAAAGTCGGAAATATCAGTCGAGGTGTGTTGGAGGTTTTTGTAGCCAGTTCGATGGTGAATCAGCAAATTGGCTTTCAAAAGAAAAAGATACTGACCGAGATTCAAAGTCGGCTACCAAAAAACAAAATCAAAGACCTGCATTTCCGAATCGGGAATGTGAAGTAAACAATCAGCAACGAAGCGGGGTAGCCAACCACTCCCAACTGGAGATCGTTGGCGAATTCCGCAACTTAATTTGAAGCAAAAGTAATGGCAAAAAAAGTAAAAGAAACATACGAACAGGACGACCTTCAGCGACTTTCCGATCTTGAGCACGTTCGTGAACGTCCAAGTATGTACATCGGTGATACCACAGCCCGTGGACTTCACCATCTCGTCTACGAAGTCGTCGACAACTCGATCGACGAAGCCATGGCTGGCTACGCGTCAGCGATTCACGTGACGATCAACAACGATGGTTCGATCACTTGTCTGGATGATGGTCGCGGAATTCCAGTCGATATTCACGAACAATTGACTGCTCAGGAAGGCCGCGAGATCACGACACTCGAAGGAGTGATGACGTTTTTGAAATTCGGCGGCAAATTCGAAAAGGGCGCGTATCAAACGTCCGGTGGTTTGCACGGCGTCGGTGTGACAGTCGTCAACTTCCTTTCGGAATGGTGTGAAGTCGAGGTTCACCGAGACGGACAGATCCACCAACAGGAGTACCAACGAGGCGTACCAACAGGTGTCGTCAACAAGATTGGAAAAACGGACAAGGTCGGAACCAAGACGACGTTTAAAGCCGACGCGCAAATCTTTCAAACGACCAAGTACGAATACAATATTCTTCACAAACGGCTGCAGGAACTGGCCTTTCTCAACAGCGGTGTCAGAATCTTCTTCAAAGACGCCAGGACCGGCGACCAGGACGAGTTCTATTACGAACGTGGAATCATCGAATACGTAGACCACATCAATCGGAGCAGTGATCCGATTCACAAAGATGTCATTTACGTCAAAGGCGAAACCGACGATGTCGTTTATGAAATTGCGTTTCAATACACAACCGATTTGTCGGAAAGCGTCTACTCGTACGTCAACAACATCAACACCCATGAAGGTGGAACGCACGTTTCAGGTTTTCGTTCGGCGTTGACTCGTTCGCTCAATAACTACGCGAAGAAAAACAACCTGTTTCCCAAGAACCTGAACGTCACCGGTGAAGATTTTCGGGAAGGTCTGACAGCGATTATCTCGATGAAGGTTCCCGAGCCGCAATTCGAAGGCCAGACGAAAACAAAGCTTGGTAACAGTGAAGTCGAAGGCATCGTAACGTCGGCGTTTGGTGAGTTCTTCAAGAAATTCTTGGAAGAGAACCCCAAGGAAGGCAAGATCATCGTGCGCAAAGGCATCCAGGCGGCTGAGGCCCGAGAGGCCGCACGAGCAGCCCGCGACAAGGTCCGCCGAAAGTCAGTCCTTGGTGGTGGCGGTTTGCCGGGCAAGCTGCGGGATTGTCTTTCCAAAGATGTCGAGAAGTGCGAAATCTACCTCGTCGAAGGTGACTCGGCCGGCGGCTCGGCGGAAGGCGGACGATTGAAAGAGTTTCAGGCGATTCTTCCTCTTCGCGGTAAAATCATCAACGCTTACAAAGCTCGTGAGGACAAGGTTCTGGCCAACGAAGAGGTTCAGAGCATGATCAGTGCCCTTCGCGTTGGAATCGGTGAAGATCAGGACCTCAGCAAACGGCGCTACGACAAAGTCATCATCATGACCGATGCGGACGTTGACGGTTCGCACATTCGCACGCTGCTGTTGTGCTTCTTCTATCGTCAGATGTATCACTTGATCGAAGCCGGCCACATCTATGTCGCCTGTCCTCCCTTGTTCCGAGTCAAGAACAAAAAGAAAACCTACTACGTTCAATCCGAAGAAGAAATGCGGCGTCAGTTGCTCGATCGCGGTTTGACTGACAGCTCGTTTACATCCGAAGACGGTCAGAATGTTGGCGGCGATGATATGCGGCGGCTTTGTACTACGCTTGCGAGTATGGAAGACGCAATTTTGGCGCTTGAGCGACGTGGCATCAATCTTCGTACCCACGCCAATCGGATCAATCCTGAGACAAATCAGTTGCCGGTGTTCCATCTATCGATTGGCAACCAGGCTCATTGGTTTGTCAATCGTAAAGAGATGGATGAGTTCATCAAAGAACAGGAGAAGAAGAGCGGTAAAGAACTGACCGTCGAGACAGACGCTCAAGCCAATGCTGCCCAAGACGCTAAAGCACAACCCAGTGGTGCTGCCAACGAAGAGGATGATCAAGACAAGGTACGCATCAACGATTTCCACGAAGTCAAAACGATTAACGCTGGTCTCAAAGAACTCAGCAGTTTCGGATTTGATATTGAGGCGTTATTGTCAAAAGAACGAACGGGTATCGAAGAAGCTCGGTACGTTCTCAAACGAGGCGATACGGAAACGGGAATCGACAACCTCCGAGGCTTGGTCACAGCAGTTCGGGCGGCGGGTGAAAAAGGGATGCACGTGACCCGCTTTAAAGGGCTGGGCGAGATGAACGCCGAAGAGCTTCGCGAAACGACTTTGGATCCCGACAATCGAACGCTGATCAAAGTCAAAATGGACAACGCGGCTGAGGCCGACAATATGTTCCGCGTGTTGATGGGCGACAAAGTCGAACCACGACGTGAGTTCATCGAGAAGCACGCACTCGATATCCGAGATCTTGACGTGTAGGCAAGTGTGAGGCTGTGCTGCTAATTGGTAACCCGACGCGTGAGCGAGGGATGGAGTTCTTTACGGATCCACTACTCGCTGACGCGTCGGGTTACCAATCGTGTCATCAGAACGGATGTCCAGCGCGTAGCCGTTTAGAACAAAGGTTCACGACCAAGTTGACGTCGGACGACAGCCCACTGACCAGCGTGCATCATCCAGTGTGTGTCTTGCATCAGGAACACATGGCCGACCGTTGGGGCGTAAGATCGCAATTCTTCCGGAGCGGGTTTATCGAAGTCTTCGTCGGATACCGTTTGAAGTGCCGCCAGAGTTGCAACTCGTTGCTGCTCGTGAAGCTTCATCAAATCGGCTTTTGAATCAAACGCTGCCGGATCATCATTCCTCGAAGCCTCTTTGTTGTATCTGTCGGCAAATCCTTCAGGCAAATCAGGCAGTGATCCAGGTAAGACTTGGTTGATCATGTGATTTTCTGACGCGATCAGGTGCCCGACTTGCCATTTGATATGGTTCGCCGCGGGGTCTGGGCGATGCATCATTTCTTCATCGGTCAGGTCGTTGAGGTATGAAGTAGAAATCATGCTGGAAGTGTCAATTGCGGTTTTGATTGCGGCTTGGGTATTCATGAGTGGGTTCCAGAAAACGTTAATTGGATTCGTTGAGTAGTACAGCCGTCCCAGCCGTGAACAAGTCGCAAAAACACGGCTGGGACAGCCGTGCTACTATCGATGAACGCGCCGTTTGAGTAGCTGGACTCAGCTACGCTGCGTCACGGCGTGGTACCACTGGGGGAAGGTCCTGCCGAATCTCGTCCAACATCTTCCGTAGTGTTTCGACTTCGCGGCCGCTGAGTCGAGATGATTTGACGAGGTAAGCCAACATGGGCACTGGTCGGCCTTTAAAGACGGTATGCAACAGCTGATCGCTCGCGTTGTCGATGCACTCGAATTCAGTCAGATTGGAACGGTACAGATACCGATTGCCCTTTCGCTGAAAATCCAAAACGCCTTTTTGAACCAATCGATGCAGCAGTGTTTTGATTGTACCGGGCGACCAGTGGGTCGTCTCGCTTAAACGAGCCGTGATCTCGCCCGAAGTGATCGGTTCGCTTTGCCAGATCTCGTGCATCACGCACCATTCAGCGTCAGAGATACCGGGTTTTGATTCTGTCGTTTCGGACATGTTGAAATTCTCCTCTTCTAAATGATGAGATAGACGGCCTGCCAAACTGGGTCAATAGAGATCCAGTCAAACAGAGGGGTTTGCTATCTCGATGTATCAACAATTCCCAAGAAGCAACATCGCTTGCAGTCGGTGCGCGCAAAAAAGCTACGTTCAATGGTAGAACGTAGCTTGGTTGGTAGGAGCTTAGTACCGAGTACCTAGCGAGCATTCAGCAACAAACAAGTCGCTGGCATCGCCAATTCGTTTGTTGTCACTGGCGAGTATGCCACTTCCACTCCATACACTTCGATAGTCTCGTTAATCATTGGTGCCGCGAGACTGGCCATTCCGGGCACTGCTATCCGATTGCTGCAATGCCTGAGTCAATTCGGATAACACTTCATCAGTAACATCAATTTTCTTATTGGCAAAAAGAACACCATCGCTGATGATCAGATCGTACTGATGTTAAACCAGAACTATCGAGGAATAACCGGGCTGATCGACTCGCTGACACGAGCTTGATCGACTTCGTAAACGTAGACGGTGTCTTCAGCGATAACCTTACGCTGAGAACCGTCGGCTTGAAGCACGCTTCGCACCACGTGCTCACCGTTTGCAACACCTACGGCAGCAAACTTGAAAGTCACTTTTTGGCCAGGAGCAACCAGCGGCTCTTCGAACAGGATTGAGCTGTCGTTTTGAACGACATCGTCATTCTTCACAGCCATCATTGACTCTGGCAAAGCGATCTCAACGCTAACGTCGCTGGCTCGGCGACTTCCCTTGTTCTCAACAGTCACCATGAACTCAGCCTTGGCACCGACTTGAACTGGTCCGGTCACGTTAGCGATCTGAACGCTCAAGTCAGCGCGAGTGATAACCTTGGTCACAAGTGAGATCTCTTTGTCACGAGTCTCATTGCTCGAAACAAGAATGCTGCAGTTCTGAACGCCTTCTTTGAGAGCAGTTGCCTTAAGCTGAATTTGCTCAGAGCTCTTCGAAGCGATACGATCGAACTTCCAGGTCAACATGCCTTCGTCCGAGTCGACACTAGCTTGACGGCTGATGGTGTTAACCTTCATTCCTTGGGGAACGCGAAGCGAAATTCGTGTGTCAGTGACATCAACTACGCCAGTGTTCTCAATGTTGACCGTGTAAATTCCGTCTCGCTCGACAAAATTAAGCTTCGGTCCGCTTGCAGTAACTCTTAGCTCGGGCTGATAGACGTTAAAGAGTAGATCTGTTTTTTTAGGATCGCAACCAACTGCTTCGGCGGTGGCTTTGAGCTGCATTTCACCAGAGGCCTGAGCCATTGATTCAAGTGTAATTCTTTGCGACTTACCTGGCTCGATTGAGCGAATGTAAGGTCCACCAGATTGATTGATCAGTTTGAGTTGGCTCGGAAGGACCGTGTCCAGACGAACGTCGGTTGCAACTCCGTCGCCAATGTTGGTAACTAGCAACTCGTGAGTGACTTTCTGGCCAATGTTGGTTTGCCTAGGACCGCTAAGAGACAGAGTGATATCTGGCTGACGGACAGCGATTGAGCTTCGCGATTTACTTTCAATTCGAACGACAGTCGCTACGTCGATGGCCGCTTTCTTGGTCGGCACTAGTGTCATTGACACTTGACGTGTACTCAAACTGCCGATTTGAGGAACAGAGAACTTGTAGACTTGCCCGTCATTGCTGATTGGAGATGGCGACGAAGAGGTTAGTTTTACATGAGCAGGCAGGGTGGCCAACAAAGTGACATTTTGAACTGCTGTATTCCCCTCATTGTTCAGCGTAATATTCACCTGTGCAGGCTGATTAACGTTGACGTACTTTGGGAGTTGAATTTCCGTCTGAACGCTGTTGCTACCCTTGACTGTCGTACTGTCTTTGGTCGGTGAAGCAAGTGTGGTTGTCAAAGGACCCGTGCGTTTGGAAAGAGCTTTCTGTGGAGTTTTCCATGCATTGGAAACTCTCGGTCCAGTTCTAGTAGTAGGTGGATTGTTTCGAGTTGGAGCAACGGGAGATACAAACTCGCTCTTTTGATCAGCAACTCTGGGGTTTTTCTGAAGCGCTGGAGGTACGCTCTTGATGTCTTCATACTTGATTTGAGCAGGATTGGTGAAGGTCTTGCGGGCAGAATTTTCAAGCCTCGAAGTTTCACTTTCTACTTTTTGAGCTGCTTGTTGAGCCAGTTCAGATGAGCGAAGTTTGATTACCCGATTAACGGATTGAGCTTGGCCAATAAATTCGTTTTGGCCAACCGCAGGGGAGGATAAAAGAGCCGTCGACACGATCATAGCCGTAGTCAACAGTGAAAAGTAGAAACGCATGATGAGCTCCAACGCCTTGGTTAAGTCGAAAACTAGTCCTAAACGTGAAATCGGGCGCTTGGTGCCCAAATATTCATAACAAAACCAACAAATGGAAAACTTGCTTAAAACTTTTTAATCGGCTGGGTTTGAACCCCCCAGAACAGGTCACCTGTGAAAGCAATTTGAGCTAGCGTGACTTACGCGAAGGTATAGCATCGAGCGGACTACCATAGCAGCCAATCAGCAAGTCGTCCCGCTGCATGAACAGCAATGAGCGTGGGGCTGGCAAGTTGAGAGAGTAAAGCGCTTGACGCACAATCCAGCGCCAAGCGGACGCTGGATTGGCTTGGATTGATACTGATCAAGCAAGACTCGCCAGACGTAGCCAACTCGTATATTTAGCTGTAACACAGCACTAGTCAGCCAATCTGATTTCAAGCAATACACCCAGACCGGTCCCGTCACCACGAAACTTGACGAGCTCATTGACTTGCTTTCGGTTCAAGCACTTCAGCGTATCGTGCAGCCGTCGTTTGGGGCAAATGGTAGGATGAGCTACCAATGGATCATCGATTCGCGCGGGCCAACCAAGGTCTTCGAAAGCGTTGAGTACCAGTTCCTGATTTTCGGCAGGCCACTTGAATCGCTTAACGACAATGTCACCAAGTCGAAGTACTCGTCGTTCACGATCCCAGACTGGCTTTACAGGGAGATGAGGCCGGCTGGACGAACCAAGTTGGTTCGCTTGAGAAGGTTGGGGATTTTTGCTGGGACCTAATGGTCCGCTGTGATGGGATGACATAGGTGACCGT
>CALJOA010000028.1 GCA_937981585.1 uncultured Pirellulaceae bacterium
TCACGGCTGGGACAGCCGTGCTACTATGATGACCGGTCCGAATAGACCCGAGTCGTTTCTTCTTTGGTAACCGTCGTTTGTCGACCGTCGGTCTGCACCCAATCGCACACCTGATTGATATAGATGAGATGCTATCGGACAACAGTAGAGCACGCCCAAGTTCGGCGGAGGAGCCAGTCCATTTGCTTGGTGAACCAACTGGCGAGTTTTGGCTCCGTTATTTAAGCTGCTGACTGTGGCGGAGCAAAGCGGCGATGAGTCGAGGAATTCGCGGAAACACGTGGGTTTAGAGTTAAAAGGCCTTGCCGCAAGAGCTGACATTTTCTAAACTCGGTTTCCTTTGTCGGGCGGGATTCTAGGCCTACTCCGGCATAAACAACCATTCCCCTGTAGCTCAGTTGGTAGAGCAACGGACTGTTAATCCGTTTGTCGCAGGTTCGAGCCCTGCCGGGGGAGCTAAGATTGGCTAACGCAACTTTCTTATTGCGTTAGCCATTCTTTTTGCAATGTATGGTCCCCTCGATCTGGTTGCGTTGATGATCAATCAAGGGTCGAGCAAACTTCTAACGCAACTTTGTCAGTGAGTCTTTATCTTTCTCGATTTTATAGGCTCAAGTCGATCTCATCATCTCAACGGCATCATGTTTTGATAAATAGCTTTTGATTTGAAAGAGAATCCTCGTTCGACAACCAATTCGATAGAGGTTGATTCTCTCTGTCAAATTGTGACGCCTACAATACGATGGTGACGATCGAAACGTCCGTTCATCTGTATAGGAAAAGTGCGAGCTATGATCGAGTATGAATCGCTTCAGACCTAGCGGGATTTATTGGAATCACTGCACAAAGCGACTGATGAACAACTTGACATGCCGATTCAATGTACCGACAGCCATCCTGTCGGTGAGCATGTTTATACCTTGAAACGGGTGATCTGTATGGGAACCGTTGACGAGCTCGACCTGAGATACGCTCGCGGCGTCTCGGACAATCGTCGTCATGGAAACGAGATTGTACTGTTCTGCGACGGGAACCCTTTCGGGGAAGACGGAGCGTGCGCGTATACGATGAAGGATTCTGAAAAATCAAACCTCGAAGATGACAATGTAAAGCGTGGTGATTTCTTTGAGCGTCTTGAACCCGTTTATCCGGAAGGCCATGATGAGAGTCGCGACTGGACTGGACCAGCCCAGAAGCTTGCCGATCAACAGCCGCGTAAGCGAACTCAAGGCACGCTTGGCGAAATACTCAAAAACCGAACACAGAGATCTGGTGACCGAGATTGATTGGATAGACAATTTTCAACTTTGAAAGCGATTGTCTTCGCGGGAGTCAGGAGCCAAAACGAAATGCAGAACTCAGACGACCAACAAATCGCAGCACAGCTTTCCAAAGCAATCAAAGAGTTTTGGGGTTACGACGACTTCCGGCCTCAGCAACTCGCTGCGATGACTGCGGTCATGAAAGACCAGGACTCATTGGCCGTGTTTCCTACCGGTGCGGGGAAATCACTCTGCTTTCAAGCTCCCGCAGTTTGCCGGGATGGACTGGCAGTGGTCGTGTCGCCGTTGATTTCGCTGATGAAAGACCAGGTTGATTCGCTGAAAGCCTGTTGGATCAAGGCGGCTTTACTAAACAGCTCTCTGTCGCGCGAAGAAGAAAACGAAATCGCTCAACAAGCCCGCGCCGGCGAATTGAAACTTCTTTACATGGCTCCCGAAAGACTACTGACGGATGCGACACATCGCTTGTTGAAGGATTCGCGGCTGTCCTTTTTCGCCATCGACGAAGCTCACTGCGTTAGCCAGTGGGGGCACGACTTTCGCCCCGAATACCGTCAACTGTCCGCGCTCAAACAACTCTATCCCGATGCCTCCGTTCACGGATACACCGCCACAGCAACGGCAAAAGTTCGGGAAGACATTGTCAAACAGCTGGCTCAAACGAATTGTCAGGTTCTGGTCGGTTCGATGGATCGGCCGAATTTGATCTATCGTGTTGCCCGGCGTGAGTCCGGCATTGACCAGTTCGTCGACGTGATCAACCGCCACCGGGGCGAAGCGGGAATCGTATACTGCATCAGCCGCAAAGAAGTCGAATCGACCAGCGCCGCGTTTCAACAGCTGGGCGTTACGTCGCTCCCCTATCACGCGGGTTTGTCGGCTGAAGAGCGGAAGCAAAACCAGGACGCGTTCCTTCGCGAAGAGGCTCTGGTCATGGTAGCGACAGTTGCGTTTGGAATGGGCATCGACAAATCGAATGTTCGCTTCGTGGTTCACGCAGGGATGCCAAAATCGCTCGAAGCCTACCAGCAAGAAAGCGGACGTGCGGGCCGGGATGGGCTGGAGGCCGAGTGCTGCATGTTTTACCGTGCCGGCGATTTCATGACGTGGAGTCGCATGCTCGAGCAGTCCGATGCTGGTTCGGGAAAAGCGGGAGCCCAGTCGGCCCTGAAGGCTGTCGCAGACTTTTGCAACGGCACGCTATGCCGCCATGTCGAGCTGGCAGCTTACTTTGGCGAAACGCTTGATGTCAAAGACTGTGGGGCTTGCGATGTGTGTCTTGACCAACTGCCGCTGGTTGAAGACGCATTAAAGCTTGGCCAAAAAATCGTCTCGTGCGTTTACCGGGTCGATCAGCGTTTTGGCGCCGACTATGTGGCTCAAGTCCTGACCGGCTCGCAAGACAAACGAATTTTGCAGAACGGCCACGACAAAGTCAGCACTTACGGCTTGCTTGCCGACGATGCCAAGCGGGACATTCGCGACTGGACCGAGCAGCTAATCGGCCAGAACTTTCTGGCGCGAGTTGGCGAGTACAACACGCTCCAAATCACCGACACAGGTCGGCAGCTTTTGAGAGGCGAATTGACGCCTCGTTTGCTGAAACCGCGACAGAAAACTTCCGGTTCCAAAAGCACCAAACAATCGCTGGCATCGTGGGAGGGAGTGGACCGCGTGTTGTTTGAGAAGCTGAAAAATTTGCGATCCGAGCGGGCAAGCGCACAGCAAGTTCCCGCTTACGTCGTGTTCAGCGATGCTTCGCTTCGAGACATGGCTCGGCGGCGTCCATCGACGCTAGATAGTTTCCGGCTGATCAATGGTGTGGGTCAGAAGAAACTTGACGACTACGGCGAAGCTTTTTTGTCGGCGATCATTTCGCATTGTCAAGCCTGCGATGTTACATCGGATGTCAAACCACCTCCACCGACGAGCGAGTCCTCCAAAGCAAAACTACCCGGCGCATCTGCACTGTTGGCGTTTCCCCATTTTGATGCGGGCCTGTCGGTCGTAGAAACCGCCAAAGAACTTGGTCGAGCCGAATCAACGACGATGGGTTACCTGAACGAGTACATTCGTCACCAAAAGATCGTCGACTACACTCGCTGGGTTGACCAGGAAACAGGTAGCAAAGTCGAAGCAGCCATCGAGTCAGTCGGCCCCGGACCACTCAAGCCAATTTTCCTCGCGCTCAACGAAGAAGTCGATTACAACAAGATTCGAATCGTACAATCGTGTCTTGAGAACCGCCAGGCAGCGACGACGTGATTGTAAGACTCACTCGCTGGCTGACTTTGTTTGTAATGAGAAGCTCAATAACTTCCTAGGACAGCACAGCTTTGTTGCCGTTTACAAGCCCGTAAAAGCTAGAGACGGAGAAGTGCATCCTGGAAATCCATGCCATTTTGAACTGGCTTCGACGACTGGCACAGAATCAGCAAATATCTTGTTGAAAAAAGAATTTTCTAACAAGCCATTTCCGGGCAAGCTGATTCCGTCAGGTGACGAGCAAATTGCTGAGGCCAAGAATTTTGTCTCGGAATATGATTCAGTGTTGTCGTATACACGTGATGTTGTGTGAATGCGTTGCCTCATCTTCAAATGGCCTACCTTGCTCTCGTCTTCGCCACTCGGGCTATGACGATTGGTTGGACTACTGAACAAGATCACTTTCGAAACGTTGGCAATTCAGCATTTTCTGTGACGTCAAAATTTGCATAATTGTGTTTGCTCAAATCCAAACGGGCTGATGAAACGGATCTTTGGAACGAATTTTCTAACGGCGAGACAAGCATGTCGCTTAGCGCAACGCTGAAACCACTTTTTAAATTCAGGCGACCGAAACCGGGGCGCGACTTACTACCGGGGCGACCTCGTCTATGAAATGAAGATCATGGATGGTCTTTTGGTGGCGGAAGTCGATGGCTCCTACGGGTTTTATGAAGTCACCCTCGATGTTGATGGTTTTGACAACGAAGAAGCCATCAGTTGTACCTGTCCACGGTTTGGCGATGGCTATTACTGTAAACATATTTGGGCAACGGTTCTGAAATTTGAATCGGTCTACGGAAGCCGCTCAAGCTCCAAAAAACGAATCCTGAGCAACCAATCGAAATCCGGATCTCGCACGACTCACCAACCAGAAAAAGAGCAACGAAAGCGAACGGGAACAAACATTGGCAGCGCTGTCAAAAGCGATCAGCCCCTTCCTGCTTCGCCGCACCAAAGAGCAAGTCCTGACCGACTTGCCGCCCAAGACCGAGCAGACGCTGTACTGCGACATGTTGCCGGCGCAGAAGAAGGCGTACAACGAGCTGAAGGAATACTACCGGGTCAAACTTGCCAAGAAAGTCGAGACCGACGGGATCGGCCGATCAAAGATTCAGGTTCTGGAGGCGCTTCTTCGCTTGCGGCAAGTCGCTTGTGATCCACGATTGCTGGACGACAAGTCGAAGCCGGGAGCCAAACTCGAATTGCTGAGTCAACAGATCGCCGAAATCGTATCCGAAGGCCACAAGGTTCTTGTGTTTTCTCAATTCACTTCGTTTTTGTCACTGGTTAAACAGCAATTCGATGACGCCGGCATCCAATACGAGTATCTCGACGGCAAGTCTTCCAACCGTGCCAAAAGCGTCAAACGTTTTCAAGAAGACGAATCGGTTTCTGCGTTTTTGATCAGCATCAAAGCCGGCGGTCACGGGCTGAATCTGACCGCAGCCGACTACGTATTCATTCTCGATCCCTGGTGGAACCCAGCCGTTGAAGCCCAGGCCATCGACCGTGCACATCGCATGGGACAGAAGAACTCCGTGATCGCCTATCGAATGATTTGCCGCGATACTGTCGAAGAAAAAATCGTCACGCTGCAACAGTCCAAACGCGACCTAGCCGATAAAATCGTCCGCTCAGACGAGTCGTTGATCCGCTCGTTGTCGGCTGATGATTTAAGAATCCTGTTTGAGTAACATGGCTAAGGCCGGATGCCCGGAGCGTTGCACTTCGGCTCCTACAAGAATTCGGTGGTAAATCGCGAATTGATGGACTGCATTACTCAGAAGATCGAAAATCGTTTTACCGATTTTCCCCGTTATCGATCGTTGAGAGAGAGCGGTAGGTCTCCAGCTCAATTGAGTCGCTTACGAAATCGACATGACCGTCGCCGTACAGAAAAAGGCCTCCCCCTGGGTGCGAACTCCCAAACGCTCCATTGCGAAGTTCAACCACGATGCCGGCCCCTGGTCGAGTATTGAGTGGGTTGGTTGTGGTACGTAAACAATCTGCATTGGCAATCGCGTAACTCCAAACGTTTGACGACTCATTCAAATCAGGCCTGACGACTTCACCAACCAAAAAAGTATTCGACTGTCCGTCTCGAATGTCAGAAACTGTACGTTCAGATTTGTATACGAAAGCGCCATTGTTCTTGTACTTGGTGACATGCACGAGGTTGTCTGGCCCCAAGGAACCATTACAAAACGCGTAAGAAGAAGTCGCCGCAATGATTGGACGGTAAACTTCGCTCTGCTGGCTACCGGCTTCACTGGGACACCAATAAACCGGCAAGTGAACCTGAACTCCTTCCCGTTTCCGAGGGGAATTCATCCACCAGTCTAAATCATCCACGTCCCGATTCCATAAACCACCGTCGCGCACCGAAAGTGCAGTGGCAAGGTTGCCTTGCTCCAACTGAGGTAAGATCGAAACGAATCCACTGGCTCCGTTTTTTTCTTCAGGAGACAATCCATTGCTACACTGCGAAACCGACATTTGTGACCCAATGTCATCACAACCGATCCTGCCGGGCGGGTATTTCAGATGGGAAGATTCGTAGTTGTAAATCGCCAGCCCAATTTGGCGCAAGTTGTTTTGACAACTCACACGCCTGGCGGCTTCTCGAACCGTCTGGACGGCGGGAAGCAACATTCCAATCAGAATTCCAATGATCGCTATTACTACCAATAGCTCGACGAGTGTAAAACCCGAATTGCGATGCGTGACTGGGCGAGGATTGCTGATGTGATTGGGCATTAAATCTTGATTGAAAGTATTGGGGAGTTCATTCCAGTCCGTGCGGCTCCCGAAAGGAAAATACTCTTGAAAGTAAACGAAACAAATCAGGATTTGTTTTTTGTACGTACCCCACAGAACATTGAGTCGGTCCTGCAGTTGAAGAAGCGAATTGCTGACAAGAATCCCTGGCGGAAATCTTGACGAGTTCTTTGAACCTGCGCTTTCGAATTCGGATCTGACTCGCAAACCATGCGTGAGTCATGTTCCTAACGCTATCGTAATCAACAACGATTTCCTGCTTGCCTTGGTTCAACAGATCATCGAGCATTTCCATTGCCCATTGACAATCTGATTCTTCAACATGGCCTCCGATGTAAACAATCGGTTTGCCGTTTGTTAGCGTCCCAACGTAAACGTTGTTCCTTGAGTTCGTAATTTTACTTGAGTTATCCATTCGGATTTAAAATTCTTGGACGCCGATTTTTGAATCGCATTACGTCTAAACTGGAAAATAATTTGAGATTTCGATTGGGCCAGCCAATTGCCGTGGTTTAAGAAAGCTCCGCCGTTACGTTTCAGGAATTGCCAGTAAAAATTGTCTGGAGAAAGAAGCAAACGTATCAATCGAGAAATTCGAGATGCTCAGTCATTCTCGGTGTCGGCAGCGGCGAAACTTCGTAAAACACGAGCCCTCGCTTGGTTGTCACAAACACGTTAAGCCTCGGATTGTCGTTTTCCATTGCAATTTTTCGTTGATCGCTGGCAAGGTTGTCGACAAACACAAGCACCTTTTCACCATCGACTTCGCAAAGCATTGCCGTAGTCAAGCGACTGACCCCTCCCAGATGGGAGATACCCAGCATTCGACTCCCGTCGGGAAGGGTTCCCAACAAAAGGCCCTGGCCATGGCGAGATTCAAATGTGTCGGCGAACCGCTCTGGATCATTGCACAGATAGTAAGGCCGAAAGCCACGTTGGACTGAATCTGAGTAGACTTCTGCCAGCGGAGTTGGCTCAAAAAAAGCGGTTTGCACGTCCGAAGAACCGTTGAATTGCCAAATCGCCATGCCCGCTGCGAGAAAAAGCGACGCTGCAATCGCCAGCCTAAGCCAATTTGATTTGCTTGGAGGCTTTGAATTCAAGCTGACCAATGGCTCCTCTATTGATTCGCCGTGCGCTTGGCTGCCAGCGCTCAACTTGCCAGCGATGTAGGCCTCAATCGCAGGTGCATCGAGCGACTCAAAAGTAAACATTCGTTTCAGCGACTGGTCAATGTCGCCTTGCAACTCTCGCTGCTGAGAGAGCAAATCTGAATCTTCAGAATTCGCAAGGAATGCTTTAGCTTCCGACTCGGTCATCAGTCCGTCTAGGAACTTGTCCATCGGTTCTGAATCCATGCTATCGAATTTGTCTCGTTTTTCGTCGCTCATGATTTGCCTTCTTTCTCCGGCATTGGCTCAGCAGCCAGTAATTCGCGGAGCTTCTTTTTGCTACGGTGAACCAAGTTCATGGCTGTTCCTTCGGGCATGTCCATCAGTTTCGAAATCTCTTTGTAGCTAAGTTCTTCCACCGTTCGCAAAAGCAAACAGCTTCTCGCGTTTGGTGAAATTTGACCAAGTGCTGCTTGCACCCGATCGTCAAACGAACTTTGCATCGGTAAAAGTTGTCCCGTCGCCCGGTCAACTGGCGCGTCCAGCGATTGATTTGTTTCAACGCTGACCAGATCTACGGGGTCGGTTAAGTGTGTTTTGCGTCGATTTGATTTTCTTCGATAATTTAATGCGCAGTTTCGAACGATCCCGGCAAGCCATCCAACAAAGTGGGCATCGGATTCAAAAGATGAGTCCTTTTCGATCGCAATTGCGATCGCTTGCTGCACAATGTCTTCTGCGTCGTTCCGGCTCCCGGTAATACCTGCCGCAATACATGCCAGTCGCGGCGCAGCATCTACGCACCGCTCTGCAAACTGCCGAACAGATATCGAACTAACGGAAGTCAAAGGGCTCGTATTCAAAAACTTGATTGCCAGGTGGTTAGTTGTCTTGGCGAGGTGTTTTAAATTTCCTCCCCACAATCCTAATGTCGCCAAGTGACCAGAATCTAATCACAATTTTGTTTTAGTGGTCTTTTACGCATTATTTCGAGGATTTTGAGGCGAATTTCTCTTCGGAGCTCGGTCTCTTGGGCCGCGATAAAAAAATGTTTTCAGATTTTCCCATTTTTATGAAATGTGGTGAGCGGCTGGTGACATTTGTCTATCAGATAGGACAACGTTCTTTGTGGCGAGACGATGAGCTACTTCGTCGGCGGTGACGAAGCTAACTTGCTGCGATAGAAGTTTACTTATTATTCACTTATTCAAAATCTTTTTTGATTTTAAAAAAACGTAGCTTGGTCTCATCCCATCCGCACCAGACCAAGTGCGTAAATTCGAGAAGCAGGCGCTCCCAGCCTGCTTCTCGTTTTTTTTTGAAGTTGGATGAACCAAAGATTGATAAATGTAAGCGGTAAAGCGCAAGGCCGCGTTTTGTAAATTGCTTCCTCGGGAGGGCGAAGCTCCTGCTGAGCCCGAAGCACCAGATGACACCGGCGGCAGTTAGGTTTTTACAAAACTCTTGGAATCGATTGTTTCGCAACGCCGGAGGGCTTGCGATTGCGGCTACTTACTCAATCCGAGCACCCTCTCAAAGGTAATCCGTAGAACGGGCACTCTTGATGCGCTCTGACTTTTGCCGGGCGCGTCAAGAGTTCTCACCCGTTTGATCAAAAGGCTTGTGATTGTTTCGCGGTGTACTGCGCACTTAGATATTCCGCCATTGACTTTCACAACAATGAAGAAACGCAAGTCGGGCAAGAGTGCCCGAAGTGCCCGACCCACAACCGCTGCGTTTGAGTACTACCTGACTAGCAAACATCCTGCAGCGCCGGCGACCTGCTTGAAACATAATTCCAAACTTAGATGCAATAGTCGATTGCTATAGCGACATTGATAACTAAGACAACGCAACCCTAAACATCCGTCACTACAGAAGACTGAATCATGAACAAATTGCAATGGCTCGCGACAATCAAAAGTTCTTTCTTGGCTTCAAGCAATCGACAATCTCGGCTTCAGGCAAAAAAACGGTTGCGTCGAAAATCTCGTTCGTCGAGCCTGACAATTGAATCGCTTGAACCTCGAAACTTATTGGCGTCGATTAGCTTTGATGCTGGTAGCGGATTGCTGTCGTTCAATGCTGACGCGGGGCAGGCAGATATTGTTAGTGTCTCAACAGCCGCTCCTGATGTGCTGCAAATCCAAGTTGATAACGGCGACTCAATCACGCTGGCCGGCGACGCGGTTGGTAATCCGGATTTTGTGCTTAGCCAAAACAATGTTGCCGATGACACCTTGCAAATCGACGTGAGCAGCTCTGTCGTCAACGAGTTATTTGCCGATCTGGCTGATCTAGGGGATAGCTTTTCCGTTTCTGCGCTGCCTGGTGTTTCAACGTTATCGGTCATTGGCGGCGCCGGCAACGACATCATTGACGCTTCGCTAAGCAGCATCGGCGTTTCTTTGTTTGGTAACGGTGGAAACGACACGTTGACTGGTGGTGGAGGTGATGACTTACTGGCTGGCGGAGGCGGAACCGATGTGATTGATGGAGGGGCTGGTCAGGATACAAATTCGTTTGAAGGAATCGGAGTTGGTGTTAATGCCACGGTCGCAGCCGACGGAACCGGGACAGCAACGTACGGTGCGGTAAGCGAATCATTTATTGGGATCGAGAACCTTACTGGCTCGGACAACGACGATATCCTGATCGCTACAGGAGCCGCGGCCAACACGTTGATCGGCGGTGCAGGTGATGACATCCTGGCTGGCGGAGGTGGAACCGATGTGATTGATGGAGGGGCTGGTGTCGACACAAACTCATTCCAGGGAATCGGAGTCGGCGTGACGGCGACCGTTAATGCAGACGGAACAGGCACGGCAAATTATGCTTCGGTCAGCGAGGCGTTCATGGGAATCGAAAACCTGACCGGTTCTGACAATGACGATATCCTGATAGCGACCGGAGCGGCGGCAAATGTGCTGCGAGGCGAAGGCGGAAATGACGTGCTCGCTGGCGGAGGCGGAACCGATGTGATTGATGGTGGTGCAGGTGTCGATACAAACTCATTTGCGGGAATCGGAGTCGGTGTAACCGCAACGATCAATGCCGATGGCTCGGGCTCGGCAGTTTATGGCCCGGTTACTGAATCCTTTGTTAGTATCGAAAACCTGACCGGATCGGATGGCAACGATACGTTGACCGGAAACAGCCTGGTCAACGTGATTGATGGCGGGCTTGGTGATGACACCATCAACGGACTCGGTGGCGACGACGTGCTGTTCGGCGGATCTGGGGCTGACACAATTAATGGCGGTAACGGCAACGATCGAATTGTCGGAGGGTTCGGAGACGATCTTCTAAATGGAAACGCTGGCGACGACTCGTTGATCGGCGGCGGTCAAATTGAAATCACTTTGACGAACCTTGCACGCGATAACGGAAGCCTGCTGACACCGATTGTCGTTGCGACTCAAAATGGGATCTATGATCAATTCGATGTTGGCAGTGCCGCGTCGGAAAACATCGAACGCCTTGCCGAAGACGGTACAACGGGGCCGCGAATCGCGGCGGCACTTGGCAGCGGTGGTGTTGGTGAAGCGATTGCCACCTCAGGCGGCCCCATTGCTCCTGGCGAGACTCGCACATTGACTTTCTTTGCTGATCCGACCGATCCTTTGACTCAATACCTGAGCTACGCTTCGATGGTGATCCCAAGCAACGACGCATTCATTGGCAATGACGATCCTCTTGAAATTGACTTGTTTGATTCAAGTGGCAGTTTGATTCGCCGGGTCGGATCCAATGCGTACATTGTGACGGGCGATGATGTTTATGATGCAGGCACCGAAGTCAACGATGAGATCCCCGAGAACACAGCGGCCCTAGCTCAAACGGCGCCAAACACCGGCGTTACTGAGGGCGGTGTTATTCGGCAGCATGAAGGCTTTCAAGGTTCGCAAAGATTCGGTGGCCCGCTGGGGAATGTCCTCAATGCTCGGCCCGGAAGTGACTTTACCGTTCCCGGTTCACGAGTTCTCAGCATCGAAGTTGACTCAGCGGCTCGCGAGTTAGGATTTTCGGTAGACGTTGTCGATCAACCCCTGGCTTCTTTAACTACAGCACAATCTCCTCAGGATCTGATCGCTGAAGCAGCCAATAGCAATCTTTATTTTAACGTTCATACCAATGAGTTCCCCGGTGGTGCGATTCGCGGCCAATTGTTGTTACAGAGTGACAATATAGTTGACGGTGTTCGGACCTTGCTTTTGACTGCGTCGCTTGACAGTAGCCAAGAGCCGGGTGGAACTTCGAACTCGCCCGCAACTGGCGAAGCGACTGTAACCATTATTGATGATGGCAGCAGCGTGACCTACTCCTCGAGCCTGACCATCGACGGTTTGGCGACAGTCGACCTGCTGCCAGTTGCGGGTGTTAGTTCCATCCATTTGCATAACGCACCGGCGGGTATCAACGGTGGAGTCATTACCGATATCATCCAGGACGCTGGCGGCGACATCAATGGCTTGGCCCTGAATGCGTCTGCCGACACAGGTGATGGAAATGTGTTCGCCGAAGTGTTTGAATCCGATAACGATTCAATCAATGGTGGCGAGGGGCAAGACAATCTTGTTGGCGGCGACGGCAACGATGTTCTTAACGGCGGCGACGGAGACGATACGCTTTCTGGTGGCAGTGGAGATGATATTCTTCGCGGAGCCGCTGGCGACGACATTGCCAACGGCGGTGCGGGTGATGACGCGCTCAATGGTGGCGGTGGAAACGATACGCTAAACGGAAACGCTGGCGATGATTTCTTCGTCGGAATTGGTGGAACGGACGTGATTGACGGCGGTACCGGGATTGATACCAATTCGTTCCAGGGTATTGGCGTAAGTGTAACCGCTACGGTTAATGCTGACGGTACAGGTACGGCTACATACGGCATGGTTGAAGAGAATTTTGTTGGTATCGAAAACCTGACCGGCTCCGACAATGATGATACGCTTCGTGCGGTTGGAAACGCAGACAATGTGCTTCGCGGGCTTGGCGGAAATGATCTCATCGAAGCGGGCGATGGCGATGACTTGCTACTCGGCAACGACGGAGACGATATTCTTCGCGGAAACGGTGGCGATGATGTTATCCTTGGATTTGCTGGCAATGACGCGCTCAATGGGGGAGGCGGAAACGATTTCCTCAATGGCGAGGCTGGCAACGATTTCTTTGTCGGAATTGGCGGAACTGACTTTGTTGTAGGCGGTGAAGGTTTTGATACCAATTCGTTCCAGGGAATCGGAGTCGGAGTCACTGCCCTGATTAACGACGACGGATCGGGAACGGCTCAATATGGCCAGGTAAATGAAGTGTTCAGCGGCATCGAGCGACTAGTGGGTTCCAGCAACGACGATATCCTGATCGCAACTGGATCACGTGGTACACAGTTGATTGGATTGGAAGGCGATGACTTGCTGACCGGCAGTTTTGGCGACGACGTGTTGGACGGTGGTGAAGGAAACGACACACTCAACGCTCGCGCAGGAAATGATTTGTTGTTTGGTGGATTCGGGAACGATTTTCTCAACGGAGGAAATGGCGATGACTTTCTCCGCGGTGATCAAGGCGATGATACAATTTCCGGCGCCGCTGGGAATGATCAACTGATCGGTAGTGAAGGCGATGACTTGTTGTTTGGCAACGAAGGGCTCGATTTCATCTTTGGAGGAGAGGGGCTGGACGGACTCTTCGGTGGAGACGATGAAGACGAGCTGCGGGGCGGAGATGGCAATGATCTGTTGATCGGTGGATTGGCCGAAGACATTCTCATCGGAGGATTCGGCGACGATCAAGAAATTCAGTAACCGGGCTGATTCAGTAACCAGGGGTCGGGACCCCCGCTACATCGACAACCAGTTCCTGCACCGTTTCAAGAAGGATGGGTCGAGATCGCTCCGCTCTTGAAAACTGATTTGACTTGCTTCGCCGTCGGCAAGCTCTTCAGAAACAGACTCTTCGACAGTCGCGTTTTCCCCAGGGAGCTCGGAAAGATCAAGCGTTCCTTCAACCTCAGTCGGAACAACCGATTCACAATTGGACTCGTCAATGATCTCGCCGCATGGTCCGGCATCGATCATCACTCCATCCAAGCCGTTCATGTCCCCACACGGATCGACCAGCATCTCACATGGGTCTTCTAATCCGCCAATCGAATCGATCGAACCACAAGGATCTGCCACTTCAGGACATTCACATGCACAAGGATCCAAATCGTCCCCTGTCCAATAGCCACCCATCACTGACCCGCCGCTATCGAGCGACAATGGATTGGCATTGCTGAATATCGGCACGCCGGAATAAATCGGACCGGGCCCACCAAGATAATTGCTTAGCAAGTTGCTTACGAAATTGCTCATTGGAGGCAGAGCCGGCAAGCGTGGTGGATTACCCGATGCGCCCGAGGAACGCTCCGCAAAACTGCTGGTGTCAAACGCATCGCCCCATCCAAGCGAAATGTTGGAGAAACGATCGTTGGCTACCGTCCAGCTCGACTCGCCAACATCAAGCCCATCAGTAAAACCATCAGGCTGCGTTTGAGTGATCGCATAGTTGCCCGCGTTTAGCCCACTGAAAGTGTATCGACCCGAAGCATCGGTAAAGACAACAACCTCGACTGGATTTCCAAACACGTCTTCGCCAGTCAACGTAATTTCAACGCCCTGGATTCCACCTTCACCTGAATCCTGAACCCCATTTCCGTTGTCATCCAAAAAGACCACTCCCGAAATCTCACCCAGCGGAACTTCAGGCGGCACAAACTCGGACACGTCATCGCTTGATCCCGTATCAGATGGGTCGTCAGGATTGGATGAACCAGGATCGGTTCCGGCGTCACTGAGATCGTTGGCGACAAGCGGATTGCCATTGCTGTCAAGCAGCGGAGCTCCGCCGGCACCAACTGCTGTTGCAGACCCTTCGACTTGATTGCCAAGCGAAGTGGCAACTTGTCTTGGATCTATCTCAACATCGAACTCGATCGCAAACGAATCACCCGATACCAACAAGTTGCTTGCCGCGATGTCCATCAATTCGATTTGAGAACTGCCATTCCAAGCCGCCGAATTGATGTCGATGCTGCTTCCAGCGTCTCCTGGTGGTGTCACCAGATTCAAGTTTCCAGCGTTGACAAACGCCGAACCAAATTGAGTCGTGAGATCTTCCAGCAAACTCAAACTGGCCAAATCGACCGTACCAGTGTTCTCGACAACGATTTGATAAGTCACCACGTAGTTGCCGAAGTCCGTCAGAACCGGCTCGCCAACGATTGATTTTGCGATGCCAAGATCAGCGATTGAGATCCCGGTAACATCGTTGCCAGAAATACCGTCAACGGAATCCTCGTTGCCATTTTCACCTTCTGGATCAGTACCGTTATCACTGTCGTCGGTGGCGGTTACCGGATCTCCGTTGCCATCGATCATTGGCGAACCGTCGGGATTGATGCCGTCGCCTGAAACCGTGGCTTGGTTGCCGAGATCCGACGCCGTCCCGCTGGCGTCCGGATCAACCGTAATTGAAAAGACGACTTCGAACGAATCGCCCGTTTGCAATACGCCGCCGTTGATCATGTTTTGCGAAGTATCTCCGACCCACTGAGAGTTGATCGTTGGCGCTGCCCCGCTGCCACTGAAGTTCTGAACTGTCGGGGCTCCAGTTGCGACCAAAGCCGAGCCGAACCTTGCAGCTACGTCATCCAAAACCGTCAAATTGTTGAGCGGAGCATTGCCGAGGTTTTCAACCACGATCGTGAACGTCAGGTTCCAGTTGTCACCATTTGGAACAGCATCAGAAACTGATTTTGCCGAACCGATTCGGGCTTCGCTAATAGTGATCGTGACGGTTTCGATTTGTTCATTGCCAAACTCGTCGACGACCGTGTATTCAAAAGTATCTACGCCTGAGAAACCCGGGAAAGGCGTGAACGTGAACGAGCCATTCGGATTCATGACGACCGTACCACAGTCAGTAACGATCGGAGTTCCGATCGGTTGACCATCGACCTGCGTGACTGTTAGGACATCGCCATCAGGATCTGAATCATTGTCTACGACGTTGCCGACAAAAGGTGTATCAATGTTGGTGAAATAGTTATCCGAATTGGTGACCGGTGAACCGTTAATCGTTGTGACGACATCGTCGGCGGACGGATCGATGGTTGGCGAAAGCCCCGTTGAACTCGACGGATTGGCAAGCGTAACAATGAAGTCTTCGGGTGCTTCGCTTATACCGTCGGAGCTGATTGGAAGTTGGACGATCAAGTCCGTCATCATGGCTCCATCTGCCGGAGCGGTGTAGGTCAACTGCCCAGTGATTGGATCAAAGTTCAAGTCCGGATTGGCTGCAGCTGCCGCCGTCACCGCCGCAACAAAACTGCCGTAGTCACCGCTGGTTGTGTCGATATCGGCAATTCCAAGATCAACCGTTACGACTTCGCCGGCTTGAAAAACGCCATCAAGCGAAATCGTGTAGTCCGCCGTCCCACCTTCAGCCGTCACCGCCGGCCCGCTTATCGACCACTCAGAAACATCGTTGTCGACGATCGTTGTTGTCACGACGCTGTTGGTTGGCGAGAGTGTCGGACTCAGACCCGTCAGACTCGATGGATTGGAGAGGACCAAGCCCAAACGCTCATTGCCCTCGACCAACAAATCGTCGATTGAGGAATAAGTCACGTTGAGATCATTCATCGGACCGGTTCCGTCACTGACAAACGTCAGGAACGTCCCATCCCAAGTCAGCGATCCAGGGTTGGCGGAGTTGGCAGTGTAAGCCGCAACGGCCGCGCCTAGCGAAGCACTTACGCTGGAATAGTCCGCGCCGCTGGTTTCTACATCGACGACATTGAACTGAACCGTCGTCGATTCGCCAGCCTGCAAGTTACCGGTTAAGCCAACGGTGAACGTGATCGGATCGCCTTCGGTGACAGACGTGAGCCCGATCAGTGACCACTCGCCGCCCTGCTCTGCAGGACCGCCGTCTCCATCGGTGTCATTGATCGTTGTCAGGACCGTGTTCGAAATCGGATCGACGACGACTACGATGCCGGTATTACTTCCAGAATTAGCCAGCGTGACATCGTAGACTTCGGGGCCTTCGAGAAACGCATCGTCGATCGCATCAAGATTGATCACCAACCCCGTCAACAAGTCGCCATCGGTTGCCGCGGTGAATGTCAACGTCGTGCCGTCCCAACTGAGAGTTCCCGGATTTCCACCCGCGTTATAGTTGGCGACCGCTGCGACCACCGCCGTATTGAATCCCGCGTAGTCGGTGCTGTTGGTGTCGATGTCGCCAATGGACAGCTCAACCGTTGCGTCGTCACCAGCGGCAAGTGCGTTGATCATCGAAACCGTGTAGGTCGCAGTTCCTCCTTCATCAACATTGTTGTCACCAACGATTGACCAAGTCACATCGTCTGCTCCGGGCCCGATCGTGTCGTCGATTGTCGTAACGACATCATCAGCCGTCTGGTTGATCGCGTTTGCGGCGCCGGTCAAGGTGTTGGAATTACAAAGCGAAATCAAAAAGTCTTCTGCGCCTTCGGCAAAGGCATCGTTGACTGTGCCTAAGGTAAGCGGCATTGGATCCATCGGACCCGTTCCGTCACTTGTGAACGTCAACGTTGTACCATCCCAAGCGACGCTTCCCGGTCCCGAGTAGTTTGCTACCGCCAATATCAACGCAGAGCTGAGACTTCCGTGGTCCGCTCCGACCGTGTCAACGTCAGTCAGTTTCACATCGACCGTGACGACTTCACCGGCTTGCAGATTCCCGGCCAAGTTCAAGACATAAGCGGCCTGATTCCCCTCGGGAACGGTTTGATCAACTCCGATCGACCAAAACGCGGCTTCCAAAACGCCGCCGTCGCCAACGGTATCTCGGATCGTTGTAGTAACAATATCCTTTGCCGGATCAATTCCGGTCGCCGAACCGGTCGTACTGCTCGAGTTGGACAAGAGGACCTGGTATCGTTCGGCACCTTCAATCAGGTTATCGTCAATCGCATCAACGTCGATGATCAAGTCTGCCATCATCGCGCCGGTTCCGGTCGCGGTCAGCGTTCCAGTTGTAGAATCAAACGCAAGATCAGACCTCGATGCAACGGCGGCTTGGACTGCCGTAATGAACACGTCATAGTCCGCCGAAGTCGTATCGATGTCGGCCAACGTCAATTCAACACTGGAATTTTCGCCGGCTTGAAGAATTCCGCTGAGAGAAACAATGTACTGGGCCGTCCCGCCTTCGTCGACGACCACATCTCCCATGATGCTCCACTGGACGGAGTCATTGTCCTGAATCGTGGTCATCACCAAACTCGCGGCCGCGTTGGTACCGCTGCCTGTTGTCGAGCCGGGATTGCTGATGCCGACGGTGTAGTCTTCGGAACCCTCAGACAGTGCATCATCAGTCGCAGTCAACTCGATGCAAAGATCGCCCATTGGATTGCCATCACTGGTGAACGTCAACGTTGTGCCATCGAAAGCAAACGAGCCCGGGCCAGCGTAGTTTGAAATTGCAGTGTTGACTGCCGCAACGAAGTTCGCGTAGTCGGTTGATGTCGTATCGACGTTGCCAATCGCCAGTTCGATCGTCGCCGTTTCTCCGGCTTGCAACGCCCCAGCCAAGTTCACGATGTACTTCGCATCGTCGCCTTCAGATACGGTCGCATCACCTGTGATGCTCCATGTCGCAATATCGTTGTCGGTGATTGTTGTCGTGACGACCGTTGACCCACCGGTAACAACACCGCTGCCCGTCGTCGTGCCCGGATTGGCAATCGAAACTCTGTAGTCTTCGTTGCCTTCAATCAAAGCATCGTCGATGGCGGGCACTTCGAAACATAGATCGCCCATCGGATTGCCATCGCTGGTGAACGTCAGGGTAGTGCCGTCGTAACTGAACGAACCGGGGCCAGTGTAACTCGCGATCGCGGCGTTGACGCCTGGAACAAGGCTTCCGTAGTCAGCCAGAATCGCGTTCACGTTTCCAATATGCAACTCGATCGTAGCTGTTTCGCCCGCTTGAAGCGTTCCAGCCAAAGAAACTTTGTATTCAGCGCTGGCACCTTCGCCAACCGTCGCGTCACCGGTGATGCTCCATATCGCGGGATCATTATCTGTGATTGTTGTCGTAACGGTCGTTGGTCCAGCAGTCGCAACAGGACTTCCCGTTGTCGTTCCGGCATTGGCGATTGAAACGGTATAGTCTTCGTTGCCTTCAACTGCAGTATCGTCGATCGCAGTCAACTCAATGCAAAGATCGCCCATCGGATTTCCATCGCTGGTGAACGTCAACGTCGTTCCGTCAAAGGTCAACGCGCCCGGGCCAGTGTAATTTGAAATTGCCGCATTGACTGCTGCGACAAAGTTCGCGTAGTCGGCCGATGTCGTATCGGTGTTACCGATCGCAAGCTCGATCGAGGCGGTTTGGCCGGCTTGAAGTGCACCGGCCAGGTTCACGGTGTACTTCGCGTTGGCACCTTCGCCAACGCTCGAGTCACCTGCGATACTCCATGTCGCAATTTCGTTGTCGAAAATCGTTGTGGTGACAACTGTCGGTCCGCCAGTAACCACGTCGCTGCCAGTGGTTGTTCCCGGATTGGCAATTGAAACCCTGTAGTCTTCGCTTCCTTCGACGCTGGTGTCGTCAATTGTATTGAGCTCGATGCACAAGTCGCCCATCGGATTGCCGTCGCTGGTGAACGTCAACGTCGTTCCGTCGAACGCGAACGCACCCGGTCCGGTATAGTTCGAAATTGCTGCGTTAACGGCCGCTTGAAAATTCGCAACGTCGGCCAGGTTCGCGGTCACGTTTCCAATGTGTAACTCGATCGTAGCCGTCTCTCCGGCTTGCAACGTCCCGTCCAAACCCACCGTGTACTTCGCGTTTGCGCCTTCTCCCACTGTCGTATCACCCGTGATACTCCACGTCACAACGTCGTTGTCGATGATTGTTGTCGTCACGATTGTTGTGCCGCCAGTGACGGTAGCGCTGCCAGTGGTTGTTCCCGGATTGGCAATTGAAACCCTGTAGTCTTCGCTTCCTTCGACGCTGGTGTCGTCAATTGCATTGAGCTCGATGCACAAGTCGCTCATCTGATTGCCGTCGCTGGTGAACGTCAACGTCGTACCGTCGAACGCGAACGCCCCCGGGCCAGTGTAGTTCGAAATCGCCGTATTGACCGCCGCAACAAAGTTCGCGTAGTCAGGCAAAGTCGTATCAACGTTTCCGATATGCAATTCAATCGTCGCCGTCTCGCCAGCTTGCAATGTCCCAGCCAAACTCACGAGGTACTTCGCGTTAGCTCCTTCGGCAACGGTTGGATCACCGGTGATGCTCCACGTTGAATCATCGTTGTCGATGATCGTTGTCGTTACGACAGTTGAACCAGCCGTGATCACACTGCTGCCGGTAGTCGTACCCGGATTGGCGATCGAGATTTGAAAGTCTTCGTTGCCTTCGACCAGTGGATCGTCGACCGCGCCGACTTCGAAGCACAGATCGCCCATCGGCCCGGTTCCATCACTGGTGAACGTCAGCGTCGTTCCATCAAACGTAAGCGTTCCTGGACCGGAGTAGTTCGAAATCGCCGTATTGACTGCAGTCGCAAGGTTGCCGTAGTCAGGCGCGATCGCCGTCACGTTGCCGATATGTAATTCGATCGATGCGGTTTCACCGGCTTGAAGTGTTCCAGCCAAACTCACGACGTACTTTGCGTTGGCACCTTCGGCAACGGTTGGATCACCGGTGATGCTCCATGTTGAATCATCATTGTCGATGATCGTTGTCGTTACGACAGTTGAACCAGCCGTCATCACACTGCTACCGGTTGTCGTACCCGGATTGGCGATTGAGACTTGGAAGTCTTCGTTGCCTTCGACCAATGTATCGTCGATCGCGCCGACTTCGAAACACAGATCGCCCATCGGCCCAGTTCCATCACTGGTGAACGTCAGCGTGGTTCCATCAAACGCCAGCGTTCCTGGGCCAGTGTAGTTCGAAATCGCCGTATTGACCGCCGCAGCAAAGTTCGCGTAGTCGGGCAAAGTCGTATCAACGTTTCCGATATGCAATTCTATCGTGGCCGTCTCGCCGGCTTGAAGTGTTCCAGCCAAACTCACGACGTACTTTGCGTTAGCACCTTCGGCAACGGTTGGATCGCCGGTGATGCTCCAGGTCGAATCATCATTGTCGACGATCGTTGTGTTAACGACAGTTGGACCACTGGTCATGATATCGGCGCCGGTTGTCGTTCCCGGGTTGGCAATCGAGACCTGGAAGTCTTCGTTGCCTTCGACCAATGTATCGTCGATCGCGCCAACTTCGAAACACAGATTGCCCATCTGACCAGTTCCGTCACTGGTGAACGTCAGCGTGGTTCCATCAAACGCCAGAGTTCCCGGACCGGTATAGTTCGAGACGGCTGTATTGACGGCCGTCACAAGGTTGGCGTAGTCAGGCATGATCGCGGTCACGTTGCCGATATGCAATTCGATCGATGCGGTTTCACCGGCTTGAAGTGTCCCGGCAAGGCTGACGACGTACTTTGCATTGGCGCCTTCGTTGACTGTCGTGTCGCCCACTATTTGCCATGTCGCGGTGTCGTCGTCAATGATCGTCGCGGTGTCGGTGTCGTTGGCCAAGTCGATCGAAATTTGCGCGTCGCCCGATATGATCGATGTCAGTTTGATCGTGACGTCTTCGATGCCTTCAATAATCACGTCGTCGATCACAGTGATGTCGATCGTGTCCGACGTGACGCCAGCAGGAAGCGTAATGGTTCCCGAAAGAGCCACAAAGTCAGTCCCGTTGGTGGCCGAACCGGCTACTGAGTAAGCAATCACGGTTGGCGAGTCGGATGGATTGGACATCGTAACCGTAAACTGACCATGGTCCGTTGGCTCGCCGGCGACAGGATCGTTGGCGATGATCGAAACCAGTGCCGTGTCGTCATCGATAATCGTGCCGACTGCGGTGTCGGTCGTATTTCCAACTATTCCTGAAACAACCGAAGCAATTGAAAGCTCCATCGTTTCGGTCGTTTCGAGCGTCAGGTCTTCAGTCGTTTGAACGCGAACCTGAACTGCGGTCAAACCGGCTGGAATCGTGACTTGAGATCCGCCAGTTGCAGTGATCCAAGTTGTCCCACCATCAGTCGAGTATTCAAACGTAGTTGCGTCGTAGTCAGTGGCTGCTGCAGCGGTCGTGTCGCTGGCCGCGAAATCCAGGACGATCGGTTGGCTCGAAGGATTGGAAAGCATCACGTTGAAAACGAGCGGATCGCCCTCGTTTGCCGTCGCATCGGCGATCGTAACATCAGGCGCAGGGTCGTCGTCGATAATCGTGCCAGTCCCGATGACTTGAATGTTGGTCGTCGTCCCGGCAGTCACATCAACGGTTAAGGTGTAGTTTTCGGTGGGCTCGTCGATGGGGTCATCAATGATTGGCGTGCGAAGTTGAACAAAACCCGTACCGGCCAGGATCGTCGCCGACGTTACATCATTCCAGTTGGTACCATCCCAAAGTTGCAAGTTACCTGCGCCTGCCGATCCAAAGTCAACGCCGGCGCCCGTTGCTGTGCCGCTGGCCAAGCTTAGATCGATGTCAATGTCCTCGACCGACAGGTTCGAAATCGAAACCGTGTAGAAGGCAAAGTTATCGGTGCCTTCGATCGAGGTCACGTTGTTGATAGCGACGGTGGGAATATCATTCCCATCATTGATCAATGTCGTCACGGTGTTGACCACCGGGTCGGCTGCAATGCCTTCGAAACCACCGCCAGTGACACTGTCAATCGCGACGACGATCGATTCGGTGCCTTCGTACAGCGAGTCGTTTACCGTTGGCAATGTGAATGTCGCTGATGGAGACCCCGCAGGAATCAGGACAGTCGCCACACTCGTGTAGTCGGAACCGTCGATTGCAGTTCCGCTGTAAACCAACGTAACGGTTACGTCTTGGACTGCATTGATTGGCAATCCACTTGGGTCCGTCAACTCCAGCGAGTAGTTGGTTGTCGTTGCCCCTTCGACAACCGATGGAGGTCCGATGAGTGAAACCAGAATCGTTTCCGGATCAGTCATATCTTCAATAATGGTTCCCGTTCCAGTGTCGGACAGGTTACAAGTCGTCCCGCCAATCGTAGTCACTGTTACTTCGAACGTCTCGACGCCTTCGGCCAACACGTCGTCGAAGATTGGCGTCCTCATGCGGATCGTTGTATTGTTAATCGCAAATGACGCTGACGTGGCGGGCACCCAAATCGACCCGTTAAATACTTCCAGCTCGTTGACGCCAATAATTCCATAGTCCACAACGTCGCCGCTGGCGGTTACCCCGGTGGCGGAAATGCTGAAGTCGATTATCTCGTACGTCGGATTGCTCAGCTCAACCGTGAACTCGGCGAATCCATCGACGCCTTCGGTCACTACTACATCGTTGACGGAGATCTTGGGAACGTCATCGTCGACAATGTCGGTGGTGACTTCGAAGTCGGTTGGGTCAATCTGAAAATTCTCGAACGAACCGCCGGTTGCCGAACTGATCGTGATCGTGAAGTTCTCCAGTGGCTCGCCGAGCGAATCGTTGATCGTCGGAATCGTTACCGTGCCGGTCGTCGAGCCGGCGGGTATCGTGATGGTGGCGACGCCGCTGTAGTCAGTTCCGCCGCTTGCCGAACCGGTATATGTAAAATTTAATGTCACTGGCGTGATTGGCGTGTTGCCGAGGGCCACCGTGTAAATCGCTGACGTTCCCTCGGTCACGCTGGCTGGACCGGAGATGCTGACCAACGTCGGATCCGCGTCATCAAGAATTGTGCCGGTGCCAGTTGCGCTGGAATTGAACGTCGTTCCGTTAACTCTGGTTGCGACTAGAGAATACGTTTCGTTGTTGTCGGCGATCACGTCATCGATGATTGGCGTGCGGACTTGGATTGAAGTCGCACCCGCCGCGATCGTGATGTTGCCTGAAACGGGTTGCCAAGCCGTTCCGTCAAAGTATTCCAGTCCTGGACCGTAATCGGCGCCACTGGTTGCCCAACCATTGACTAGCGCGAGTGACAAATCGGTGTTTTGGATGCTGGGATTGGAAAGGCTGATTGTGAAGACGCCATGGGTGTTGGTTCCCTCGGTCGACGTCACATTGTTGACGCTGATAACAGGACGGTCGTCGTCGGTTCCATTGGGGCCATTTCCATCATCAAAAATGGTTCCAACACCGGTTGGATCGACAATCGTTCCGCCGCTCGCGTTGGACAAATTCACGTTAAACGCGTGCGGCCCCTCGTACAAGTTGTCTTGGGTAATCGCGATGGTGACCGTTTGGGTTTGTACACCGGGCGCGAAGTTGGCGGTTCCCGAGGCCGCGGTATAGTCAGCGCCAGTTGCACTGCCATTGGCAGTCGCCCAATCGACCGATACGTTTCCTGTCGGGGCTTGGTCAAGCGAAATCGTAAACGTCATCGTCCCGTTGTCTTCGTCTACCGAAACGTCGTTGATCGAGATCAACGAGACATCGTCGTTGATAATCGTGCCGGTTCCGGTGTCGCTGGCACTTGCCACTGCGCCACTGACGACGGTTGCTGAAAGCGTAAACGTCTCGTCCGGTTCGACGTTTCCATCCTGAACCGAATCGACACGAACCATCAGCGACGTCTGTCCCGCTGGGATTGTGACTTGAGTTCCGGCAGCCGCTGGAAGCCAGTTGGTTCCGTCAAAGTACTCGAAGTTCGTCGTTTCGAAATCGGTAACGGCAGTAGCGGATCCCGATGTGGCGCTTAGATCAATTGTGATCGGCTCAAACGAAACACGATTCAGAGCGATCGTGAACTTGAGCGGACTGCCCTCGGTTGCCGAAGCGTCATTGATCGTCACCGTTGGTGGTGGATTGTTATCTTTGATGGTGGTGACTACTTCGTCGGCAGCTGGATCGATCGAAATCGTCTCACCAGTGGTACTGGCAGGATTCGAAAGGCTGATCTTGTAGTCTTCGTCGCCTTCGTAAACCGCGTCGGGAGTCGTTGGCAAGACAATCGAAAGCGGAGCCATCACACCGGTTCCGTCACTGGTGAATGTCAACGTCGTTCCGTTCCAGGCCAACGTTCCTGGTCCGGAGTATGCTGCAACCGCTGCAGCAATTGCCGTGTTCAACGCCCCGTGGTCCGAGGTGTTGGTATCAATATCCATCAACCCGAGATCCACCGACGCGGTCTCGCCAACGCGTAGCGGATCAGAAAGCTCGACCACGTAAGTCGCGTTGCTCCCATCAGTTACCATCGCGGAGCCGGTGATCGACCACTCGGCAGTTTCCGAATCACGAACAACTGTGATCGTGCTGGTTGCGATATTGCTGTCGGTATCGCCGTCGTTGACGCAGACGTCGAAGTCGCGACCACCGACGGTCGGTAACACCGAATCGTTTCTATAGGTCGCGTCCAACAAGATTAATCGAGCTTGGCCGGGCGTCATTTCCGCGCCGTCGGTTCGAACAAAGTTGAAATTGCCGGTCGCAGCGGTGTAAGTGACGTCGATACTAAGACCGCCAAACAACAGCGTCGTCGTTGAGTTGGCAGTTGCATCGAGTTGAAAATCAACTCCAGCGATCGTCAAGAACTCTTGCCCCGCGTCAACAATCGTGCTTTGATCGACGTCAATTTTGAGAAATGGAAGCGTCGTATCATCTTCGTCGGCGATTCCAGAGCCAGGATTGTCGAACGCGTTGACTGGCGGACCGCCTTCGGTAAACGTATCGGCGTAGTCTTCGCCGGGCGCACCTCCGTTGAGATCGACAAAGGGAGGATCGTTGACCGGCAAGATTGTGATATCGACTTGTCCGCTATCGGTTGCCAATCCGTCGGTCACGTCGTATGTGAAACTGCCGGCGTTTGCCACTGTGAAGACGGTTGGAGCATCGTAAACGAGGCTGGTCAACTGCGCCATCGTCAACATGTCACCGTTATTGACGACCGTGACTCCATCGGCAAGAAAGACGGTCCCAAGAGTTGGCAATCCGGTGACCGTTGCCGTTAACGTATCGCCGTCTACATCGGTCGGTGTTGCCAGTCCAAGCGGATTAGCGACTGATTCTTCGTTGACTGTGATTGCGTTGTCGGTTGCAACCGGCGGATCCTGGACCGGGGTTACATGAACCGTCATCGTGTTGGGCGACGTTTGAAAAAGTAAGCCATCACTGACGGAGAAATCAAACGTGGTGTAGTTGGTTCCGAAGCCATTGGGGGCCGGAACAAAAATCAAATTGCCGTTGTTTATGTCGGACAATGAAACGACTTGTCCAGCCGTAGCAGGGTTACCATTGATCAACAACTGACCAGCGGCGGGTAAGGTATCGATTCGAACGGCAACCAGTGAGTCAAATGGGTCTTGATCTGCAAACGGAAAATCGCTGGCGACAAAGGTGTAGGAAATTTCTTCAACTGTCGTAACGGAGTTGTCAGCCGAAGTCGGTGGATCGGCAACCGGCACAACGTTGATCAAAACGGAGCTGTTGGCGAAACCGCCGTTACCATCGGTGATCGTGTAGTTGACAGTATCAGTTCCGAAGAATCCTGGATTGGGTGTGTAGTCGATCGTTCCATTGGCGTTGATGACGACCGTTCCGTTAGCCGGAGTCGCCGAGGTCACTGTCAACGTATCGTTGTCGGGGTCGCTGTCGTTGGCGAGAATATTGATGTTAGGAAGCGTCGTGTCTTCGGGTGTACTTCCACTGTCCGCGTTGGCGACAGGCGGGTCTTGCACGTTCTTGACGGTGACCGTGACCGTTGCGGTGCTTGTCCGGCCACTCGCATCGGCAAGCGTATAAGTAAACGTGTCGACACCGAAGAAGTCAACGTTGGGCGTGTAGTCAATCGTTCCGTTTGGCAAGACGGTGATCGTTCCGTTGCTTGGCGGAGTCGTCGACTGAATGTTAAAGGCACCGGTTGTTGGCAAAGCATCGTTGGCCATGACGACGATGTTGATTAACGTCTCTTCGTTAGTCATCACCGCATCATTGACCGCATTTAGCGGTCCGGTAACCGGAACCGAAACATCAATGAAAGCTGTCGCCGTCGTCACACCACCGTTGCCATCACTGACTTCGTAGACAAACGAATCGGTTCCCGAAAAACCTGCGGTCGGAGTGTAGGTGAAAGTGCCGTTAGCGTTTAATGTCAGCGTTCCGTTTGACGGACCCGACACCGGTGTCGTGTTGACGGTCAGAGGGTCGCTTTCGGGATCACTATCGTTGATCAAAACTCCATTGGCGGCAGTGGTCGTTAGGGTTGTGTTTCCAAGCACCGTGTAAAAATCATCCACCGCGACCGGCGGATCGTTGACCGGTTTGACAATGATGTCGAACGTAGTTTGGATGGTGTCGGTGTCTGTCACACCGCCACCAACGTCTTGCCAGTCCGCATCTATCGTGATCGTGAACGTACCGGACTGGTTGGGCATTGCCCGGTAAACCATCGTCGCTTGGTTCCAAGCCGTAATGTCTACGGACTGGTTTCCAGCAGAAGACACAAACGTGTTGGTACCGTCGGAAACCGTGTGGCCGATGGGCACGTTGGATAAAACAAGACTGGTCAACGTTTCACTGCCGTCTTGGTCTACAAACATTGGCATGATGTTGGGGGCAATCGAAATGTCGGTGTCCTCGAAACCGCACGCGTCAGGCACGGTTCCAATTGTGATCGGGTCGATTACGGCTTGGATCGTGACTGCGGTGACTTCGGACTCATCACCAATTCGAAGCGTCACATCAACTGGAACGTTGCCCGACACATGCGTTGGTGGAATGTAAGACAATCCCATTGATGCCTGGGCAATCGTCAACTCATGATTGCCCGTTACCGGATTAAAAGTTCCTTGACTAAAGCTCCCTCCTGCAACCGAACCACTGACTTCAAATGGCGCTGCTCCGTACCATTGAATCTGGCCGCCGACGTTGTAGTCGAGGAAGGTTCCAGTTCCACCGCTGTTGCTGTTGACTGCCATTTCAAGCGTTGTGCCACCGTTGATCAAATTGAATGTGGCAGTTCCCGCGAAAGGATCGTTAAATTGATTGATGGAGTTGTGGTTGCTGATCGAATTCGGATCGTCGAAAAACGCGGTGCCGAAAGCCGTCGCATCCCACCCAACCAAATCGACTACGTTGCTTGCTCGGACAAAGTAGATAGAACCGCTGCTGGTCCCGTTGACCAAATCGATAACGGCAAACGCAGCTCCGGAATTTTCATTGGTATCGTTGGGATTGGTGCCGTTCTGCGTCATATTCAGAATCCCCAACGTTGCATTGGCGGGGATGTCGAATTCCAGCGTAGAGGTTGGATTGGAAGGGTCCGAATTCCAAACGCCATATTCGGTTGATTCTCCCTGTTGGTCGGCTGAGGAACCGAAGGGTCTGCGCTCGTAGTATTCGACCGTGATCAAGCTGTTGAAGCTGGACGCAAAAGAGTTGTTCCGGTCGATGATCAGATCGCCGGCGGCGTCAATGTAAATTTGATTGTCATTGACCACCGATGCTTGACCGGTCGTATCGCCGACAACAGTTCCTGCAGCCGACAGGATCGAACCGACGCTCGCCGATGAAACGTCGTAGTCTTCGAAGGCATAAGCCACGACGCGGTTGTCTGTTTCGCCTTGCTGAGCAGAAACGACACCTGAAGCCTCCAAGGTTGCCAGGTCGATAACGACACGGCTGTTACCTTTGTATTCAATCGCAAAGTTCGCGCCCGCCGCTGCGTCAGTAATGTTGACAACCAGAAAGTCTGCATTGGCCGGAACCGAGAGCATTGCCAAAGATTGGTCGGAAGATTCCAACACTGTTGATTCGGTACGAATAAATTCAGAACTGCTGGTCGCGTTGGTCAGGAACTCGACATGATAAGCCGTTTGCAATTGGTGGTTCTCGGTGATCTGAAGCACACCATCGACAATGGTAAACGTCGGATTGATGTTGTCATCAGCGTCGCCGGTTATCGTCCCTCCACCGGTAAGAATGGCAGAGCCAAGTGGGGCTTCTTCCCAACCGAACTGGTCACTGCGTTGTGGACCTTGGTCGATGATGTGTCCGATGTAGCCGTTGGAGGTCTCTGTTCCCAAATCAATACTGGCATTGAGAAACTGATAGTCATCGTTGTAAATGTCGGTGGCTGCAGTTCCGATGTCCCGGGTGGAATAGCCAGTGATTCGGATGCCGGTGGTTCCCGCAGGAATAAAAAAGTCGGTAGAAGTCGTCCCGGCGTTACTCGCACGGAATCCTGTGTCGGTTGCGATGATATCCTGGAGTTGGCCGCCTTGAGTCAACGATGGTGAAAGCACCAGTCCCAGATCAATGGGCGTGTCTTCGAGTCCAGTTGCGGTTGGGAAGATTGAAAAGTTGTCGAGAACAACTTCGGTCGCCAAACCGAAATAGTCGCCTGGATCAAGATCGACTTGGTGAAAGTAGACCAGCCCATTGGCAGCGTCATATCCACTGGCAACGAGCGTCGTCGTGTTGGGACCATCGGCGAGATCGAATTGATCCGAGATAATCAGACCAAATTCTGAAGCGATCATTGCGTTGAAACCAGCGACGCCACTGACGTCAAAAACGTAGGTCGCTCGTCCGGTATCGGCAGTTTCGTTGAACTGCCAAACCCGCTCGAGCATCTGCCCGACTCGAGTGGGGGTGTTGAGGACGGTGACGACTTCGGGAGCACCATTGTTGGTCAGCGTTATCGTACCTGCCGCCGAATTCTCAGCGTCCTGGATCGTAGCGATTCCGTCGGTGGCTTCGATCGCAAGCGTGCCTTGCCAATTGGCAGAGGAAAGCGCGAGTGTTTCGACGTATCCGCTTACAAACTCCAGTCTCCAATTCGCGTTCTCCGCCGAATCACCCGTCAGGTCGGTCGAAGCGGCAACGTCTGCGCCTGTCGTGCGACTGACAATTTCAATCAACTCTTGACCGTCTTGATTGCCAGCCAACTCACAACCATAAAACAAAATGTCGGCATCTTCAGTGAGCGAACTCGCCCAGCTCGAAAGATCATCCTGGTAACGACTAACGTTGCCAAGGTTCAACGAGCTCGACCCCAACTCTACGTTTCCGGCCGCGCCATGAGAGAGCACGTGGATCGCCTGGAACTGATTGTCCCTTGCCGACAGCCACTGTGAAATTTGCCGTACACCATCCTGATTGGAATCGAGAATGCGAACTTCAAAAGAAGTTTCAGGTTTGGAGGCGATCAATGAGTCGAGCAATAGTTGGCCGTTCTCGATTCCCGAATCAACAATAATCAGTTCGACTTGGTGTCCAGATTGAGCTTGCTCAGAGGAGACGCCTTGAAAATTTTGAAACTGCGCTGGCTCGGTGTTGGTCGCTTCAGGAAGGATCATCGCAGCGTCGGGCACGCCGTCGAAAAGAACACGGTCTTCCAGTTTTTCGAAAAACGAACTGAGAAGAGGGCTTTGAGCGTGGTTGAACATGGCGAAAAGAGAGAGGAAAGTGATGGGAGAGAAGAGCCTACTGACTGTATCAATAGCTATCGAACTCTGGTTATCACTATCCGCACATGCCTGTGCTGCTTCGGCATAAGTGGAGCGGCAAAGCTTCGCTAATCAGCACGACCCGTGCTTGCATTTCGGGTTGTTGGACTTAGGAGGTGCATGAAATTCTTTCGTAGAACCAGAGTTAAACCAACTCAGTTCCGGAAATCCCATTTCCATCAGAGGCAAGACTGTCCGATGAGGAGTTTGCAGAGAATGAATGGTCGGTAAGCAATCGAGCCAGAATCCTGTCTTCATACAAAACGAGGGCAGGAACTGAATGCTGGATCAATCACCGAAGCCGAACTGATCGTTCCGCAACAACCGTGCTGCTACCAAGCGACTACTGACAAAGTTTTACCTGTCCCGGCATTGCTGGGCATCCACTTTCCATGCAAATGCCATCCAGATTCGACTCCTGTGGCAACGGCAGTTTGATTCGGGTAAAGTCATTCAAAGGAGTTTACCGTGCTCAATCGCCAAAAAACCATCATTGAAATACTGACTCGGGCTCAGCGCCCCGTCACGCACCTCCAGCTAACCAAGCTGTGTTTTCTTTTGCGCCACGAATATGAATCGGGCGGCGGCAGTGCATTTTATGAATTCGTGCCATACAAGTATGGCCCGTTCTCGTTCGCACTGTTTCAGGAAGTTGGCAAACTGGTCGCCCAGGGCTACATCGAAGAGCCGTCAACGAAATCCTGGACGATCAGCAATGAAGTCACCGCGGACACTTCACGGCTTGATAAGCACGTAAAGTCCGACATCGACGACTTGCTTGAGAACTACGGCAAGCTGTCAAAGAACAAACTGATCGAGAGAGTGTATGGCTCTCACCCGCGATTCACGATCAACAGTGAAATCAATAAGCTCCAACTTCATCCCAAAGCCAAGCAAGCCGTTTTCACGGCAGGTTACGAAGGACTTTCCATCGACGCATTCTTAGACATGCTTTCTCGCAATGGCGTGAAGAGGATTGTCGATGTGCGACACAATCCGATTGCACGTCGCTATGGATTCCACAAGTCAACTTTGAATCGTCTCTCTGGAAACCTCGGCATCGACTACAAACATGTTCCCGAACTTGGGATTCATTCCGAGCTACGTCAAAACCTCGACGCACAATCAGACCGAAACCGGCTTTTTGATCGTTACGAAGAAACAACCTTGGCGACATCTCAATCGGCCATTGATACCGTTGCCCAATACTGCTCGGAAATGCCTAGTGTTCTAGTTTGCATGGAACGCGAACCATGCACTTGTCACCGCGCCCGCCTGGCTCCACTGGTTTCTGAGAAAATTGGCTTGCCCATTGAGCACTTGATGCCGGATGCCAACTAAGCAAAAGATCTTGATCACCGTCATGACCTATCCGCACCCATCGGAAGGTTATCAGGAGTTGGTTTGTACTGCCGGAATTAACGAAGCCAAAGAATGGGTTCGCCTTTATCCGGTTGACTATCGCTACCGGCCTCGCGGCCAACAATTCCGCAAGTATCAATGGATCGAAGTCGATTCGGATAGGCCGGACAAAGACAACCGTCCTGAATCTTGGCGCCCCGATCTCGATTCAATCAAGATCCTGGGCGAGCCGATCCCAACCAAGAACCAATGGCGAGACCGGCGTGAAATCATCGACTCAATGCCGCATCACACGGTCAACGAACTGAAGGCGCTTTGGGACCAAGATAAGACTTCGCTTGGCATCGTTCGTCCAGCCAAAGTCATCGACATGGAGATCCGGAAGCAAGAAGGGGACTGGAAACCAAAATGGCAAGCACTCTTTTCTCAGATGCGTTTGTTTGGCCAACAGCAAAAGCCGCTCACCAAACTGCCGTATTCATTCCATTATCACTTTGAATGCGAAGTGTCAGTTTGCAGGTAAAAGCGGCCAGTGTTTGGCGGGTTAAAAGCGGCCACTGAAGGAGCGGTTTTTGTTGTTTTCTCAAGCACGATAGTGCTGGAGGAAACAGCATGTCAAACCGACTTTCGATGGCGAAAATCAACTC
>CALJOA010000029.1 GCA_937981585.1 uncultured Pirellulaceae bacterium
AGCCGTGTTATTGCAGCTTGTTCACGGCTGGGACAGCCGTGCTACTCAACGAATCCAATTAGCAAAAACTAGCACTTGGATCTCGAGGTTTGAACAAGGCGACTCCAATTGTGCTAAGGTTGAATAGCTACTCAAACTTAGTGATTGTATGTAGGTCGGGCGAATCACTCTTGCCCGACTCGAGTTTTACCTAATTGAAATGAAAGTGAAGACAGGATTTACATGATCAACAAGATGTTGCGCGATCATTTCAATCATGTTTATCCTGTCTGAGACCACTGATTTATTCGACGGATTTTCAGCATTCCCAAACACTCACAAGATCGAATGATTTAACAGGCAGGGGTCCCCGTTTTACGGAATTACCTTTCGCAGCGTGCTCAGTTTGAGTAGCTAACCAGTGTTGGCAGCGAGTTTACACATCGAGCAATTTCGACATCCGGTCTTGGCTGCTGCTCGACAAGCCGCTGCTTTGGTGGCTTTTAACGCAGGTTTGAGCGTTTTAAGGATTGGTAAAGCCGGAAATTTGCGGCCAGTTTTGGTTGGCTTTGCCGGATTCTCGGTTGAAGCGAGGGTCGAATTCTCTGATGACAGTTTGGTTGATTCCAAAGTCGCCACCGACGCCGCAGTCAATTTTTTAACTGATTCAGCCGTCGCCACCGACGCCGCCATCTTTGGAGTTGCTGGAGCGACCGGTGGCGTTGTTGAATCCGTTTTGCTTTTTTCTGCCACATCCACAAGTGGTCCTTGGTCAGCGGCCCAATCGTTCTCGCTCTCGTTAGCAGCTGTGGTCGGTTTTGATTTGCGCTTCTTCTTTCTGAGCGGCTGGGTGTCACGGCGATTTTCCCGTTTGGGCGCAATGCCGGTTAGGATTTCTACGGTCCACTCCAGCCTTCGCCAAAAATTGATTCGCTCAAGAATTGCATTGAGCAGCGATGTCATGACGCAATAATACTGATTGTGGGGTTGTTTGTGGTGCAGCGAATGTTGCTTCTGGACTTGGATCAGCCCAGAATCTTTCATGAACGTCACGAAACCGTTTGTCTTTGACATGTGGTTCCAGCGGTGGATCTCGTTGCCAAAAGAAGCCATCAACAAGATCGTGAACGTGTAGATCCCGCCAAGTCCGATCAGCCAAAGAGCGCCATACAACAACCCGCAAAAAGTCCATTGCAAAACGTTCCGCGAGAAGAATGTGCCTTCGCGGACCATCAGTTGAGGATCAACGTGATGCTCAATGTTGGGCTCGCAAATGAAGCTTCCGATCAACGGATAGTCTTCGAGGCAGTAAGTGTCTTCAAGCCAGTGGGCTAAACCTGTTACAAGATCCGCGACCCACAAGCAAACAAAAAATCCACCGATCAGTTTCAAAAACATCGTTTCACCATTTATCGCTCTGCAGACGACCCTTTTCGTAAAAACTGTTAGTTGCGATCCGTCCCAATGACTCTTTCGTGAACGCTTTCGAAAAGTCTTTAAGCAGGACCGATGCCAGTTCTGAAAAAAGAACTTGATGCAGAGGAAAATGTGTAAATAGCCGAGGTTTTACGTAGTTTTCGATTTCCAGTTCGAAATTCGATGCGCATAGAATGTCCATTGAATGTACGAAATTTGCCATCGACGTTGACAACTCAAGCAAGACCGATGCCGCGAAACACTTCGGCGACCGTCGTTTCGGATGCGCGCCGGTTATGTTCGCGTTCTCACTGACGTTAATTTCACAGGCGGTTGCGTAATCAGGCAGCGAAAACGAATCCCAAACGAATCTCTCAACTGAGCACCTCAGTCTCGATTGAGATTTCGATAGATGTCAACGAACTCTTTTTCGTCGACCTGGATTCCAGATTTCACCGGGGCCCACGACTCGTTGTTGGCAATCAGCTCGCGTATGCGAACCAAATGATTGTTGATGGCGTTGTGGCCGAGCTTGAGCGGGATAGTCTTGGCAGACTCTCGATCGGGCATGATGAGGAAGTCGATTTGAGTTCCAGCTTCAGCGACCATGCAGGCGATTTTTTCTTCGTCTGTTTCCCCAGCCAACATTTCCCAGTCCAGCGCCGCTGGACGCGCAAACGTTTGAATGCGTCTGATACTGACCCCGTCGATTACAACTGTTTTGAGATTAGGTTCGCTGTCGGGGCGATCAAAAATCAGGATTGAATAAAGAATGTTGGAGTCAATATTGGTGATCTGCACGACGCCATATCTCAGCTCCGTCTTATTCCTGGCCCGAGTATTTTCAACCATGGTGTCGATTACGAGTTGATGTGCCTGCATGGTACTGAACTCGTCTGGCGAGTGGCGTTTCCATCCTCGAGCGCAGGAAGCGGCGATACTCGTCAGGAGAAGAGCCCAACAAATACATGTAAGACGTTTGTCTTTGAGTACGTCGAGCTGTCTTAGGCAGGGAAGTGTGAAGAACAAAATCAACCCAAAAACCGACGGCATGCAAACAAAAGGATTGAGGCCGGCACGTCGGGCAACCATCAATACGACTGCGGCGATTCCAAGCCAACCGATTCTCCAATCGACATCAAAACTGCAAATCGCGCGTTTATACCAACCAAAGAGCGATTGTTTCTTCCAAGTTTCAATCGTGATACCGCTCCACCAGAGGATCAGCAAAAACAGGATCGGTTCTCCAACACTGCGCTGAGCAAGCTTCCAGTGATGAAGAGCTTCGGATAACGGAATTTTCGCGTTGGCGTCGGTGTTCCAGTCGACGTAGTAGAACTTCAGGTATTCAAAATTGAGGATATAGAACCAACCAGCAACAACAACGACCAGCGTCGCCGAAATCGCGAGCCCACGAATTTTTTCAAATCGGTTTTCTGACTTCAGCAGCTCAAACAGAAAAAGCGGGCCGAGAGCGAAGATCAAATAGGCTGGTGCCGTTGCGCGGAACAAGCAACAGATGGCGGCCGACAAACCCAGCAGCACAAAATTCCAATCGGACGGACGTGACATGCTGCTTAAGTACCATACGGCCGCCAAGCCGAACCCAAGAAACAGTGATAAATCCATTCGGAAATCGGAAAGTCCACCGTTCTCGAAGTAAAGACATTTCGCGGCCAGGAAAACAAGACATCCCGCCAGCGACGAGGATATCGACAGGTCACGTATTGAAGACAGGTAATAGTACAAACTGGCGAGAAACAGAAAGAACAAACCGGACTGAATCCAGACCCCAACCATTCTGCTTGGCTCGACAAGCGGAGCGATAACGGCGGCAATGAGAAAAGGCAGGCAGTTGGTGTTACCCGAAAAACACGCCTTTTCCATCGACTCGTCCAAGCCCTCGTTTCGAGAGATCGTCATCACTTGGAAGAGTTTTTCGTTGTAGCTGAGCGAGTCGTAGGTTGGGCTGCGATGTTGATAGAGTTGCCGATTCAATTGGCAGCAATAAAGGCCCAGAAGAAGACAAGCCATCAAAAGTACCGCGTAGGGCATGGAAGCACCAGCTAGTGAGCGGTGCTGCTTCGGTGCCGCAGCCGAACCCGCCAGCGGAGAATCTGTTTCGAGTTGGGGTTCCGCCACGGAGGTTGCCATTTAGTTGTTATCTGGAAAATCAAGGTGTGGCAAACAAGCTACCCAATTCGGTTGCGGTCGCAAAGCATGGAAGTGGAAAAAAGCGTTTGGAAAAGCGTTTGGGTTAAACCGCTTTAGCAACTTCAGCCATTTGGGCGAGCCACGGCTAATGGCAGTTCAACCGTTGCTAAGCCGCGTTTGATAGAGTCAAAGCATGAATTCTTGGGAGGGCGAAGCAGGGCTGAGCCAGCGACATCTGGCACTTTTAAGCTCAGCAGGAGCTTCGCCCTCCCTAGGAAGCAGTTTATAAAACGCGGCCTAGTGTCAAAACGGTCCGAGAAACAAGTTGAAACCAGCCACAAAAACTAACCAGCGCGACGTCGCCCAGACACCGACCGCTTGTGTCGAGCTGACTCTAGGGCGACCGAATCAGAGTGAGTCTGGCGGCCCACCAAATACTGTGGTCGCCGTTTGACTTCGTCGTAGATTCGTCCGATGTATTCTCCAAGAATCCCCATCCCGATCAATTGAAACCCGCACAAACCCAAAATCGCACAGCACAGCGTTGTGAAGCCGAGCGACGCTGTCTCCCAGCCAATCACGCGTTTGCAGACAAACCATGATGCCAGTAGAAATGAAGCGGCGCAGACTACGCAACCGATTCCGGTCAACAATCGCAATGGCTTGTACGAGTACCCAAACACCGCATCCAACGCGTACGAGAACAGCCGGAAAAATGTTTGTTTCGGTTCGCCGCCGGCTCTTGGCGGACGTTTGAACTTGACCATCGATTGTCGATAGCCAACCCAAGCCCGCAGTCCGGGGAAGAATCGGTGTGACTCGGGTAGTTGACAGATCGAGTCGGCTGCAATCCGGTCGAGTAAACAAAAGGTTCCAGCGTTGGCTGGGATATTGGAGTCGGCAAGATAAGCAAAGCAACGATGGAAGGCTTTGAAAGCCATCCCGCGCAGGAAAGTTTCCTTGCGGCCCGTTCTCTGGGCGATAACGACTTGATCGCCAGTTTGCCAACGTTCGAACATTTTGGGGATCAACTCGGGAGGATCCTGAAGATCGCCGTCCATAATGACGACACAGTCTCCGGAGCTGTGTTCCAGTCCAGCGAGAATCGCCGCCGGTTGGCCGAAGTTCCGCGAAAGCTCGATCAATGTCACGTCGCCCCGAGCTGATGCGATGCCGATTGATTCCAGGTTGGAATCCGACTGGGCTGGGCAGATCGCATTGTCGGTCAGCCACTGAGCCGTTTCGTCTTGGCTACCATCGTCGACATAGATAATTCTGAATCGGACGCCGATTTCTTCACACGCGGCTATGACGCGCGTATGAAGTTGTTCAATAATTGCGATCTCATTGAATACCGGAATCACGATACTAAGTTGTGTTTCGCCCATGTCCGACTTTCAAATCCATTTGAAAATTGGTCAACAAATTGCAAAGAGTAGGCGCCAGCGAGCACCCAAAGCCACTTGTAGATACAAAGTGGAAGCTGGGCAAGATCGAAGCGTTTCCCCAGGTTCGGAACCTAAGATTCGAATGTTTCGCTAGCGATAGACGCCGGATGTGGAGAAGCGATTAAGTGCGTTACATGTCCGACGCAAGCGGGGATTGGGGAACGGAAGGAATTGGAAGGAAAACCCCACTCGCATGCCCCTCGAGCTTGAACCGCGTCGACCGTGGTGTCGTGTATGGTGATTCTTACCGGCGCGACGAAGACGCGAGGTTTGCGTGGCGTTTGCGGAACAGGTAGCGTACGCTGAGCCAATTGCGGCACATCAGCCGCGAGTTTCCGCAGCAGGAGCAGGAAAACGGACCAACCAACGCGCTCAGTCCAAACGTCATTCCGAGAATGTACGAAAACAACCACCGCCTTTTCGATTTGAGCGAATGATACTCAGGTCGGTTGCAGGAAAAGCAAAACATTTTGAACTTTTTCTTCTTGTTTTGAGAAGACGGTTCACGGTTTGAATTTGGTGCCTCAACCGGCGTGGTTTCCACCGAGCCAGCGGACGTCTGTTCGTAGTCGGGTGTGATGTTATCCATTGAGATACCTGCTTTGATGAATACAGTTGAGGTCCCGCGTTGCCACCAGTTTGTCGTTCGAGACAATTTGGTAACTCGACGCGTAAGCGAGGAATCTCATGTCAATCATCCCTCGCTAACGCGTCGGGTTACCACCGATAGGTTGTGATTTTATTAGCCGTTTGGGCGATAGCCTCGGCTGAACTGCCATTAACCGGGCTATCGCCCAAACGGCTGATGTTGTGAAGGAACGTTTTGAAAAAATCACAGCCTCCGAGTGCGACCACCTGAACATTGTAGCACAAACGAATTATCGGCAAACGCCATAGCTAAAAGCACGGCGACTCACCCAAATTCACACTCATAGCAAGGCGCGCCAACACACGAGCGTTCGCTTTCAAGATCAGCTTTGTCTCGCCTTCTCAGGCTCACAGCAAATTTCGCAGGACTGTTTGCAGGATCCCACCGTTGCGGTAGTAATCCATTTCGACAGGGGTATCGATGCGAACAACGGCGTCGAACTCGACCGTCTTGCCGTCTGGCTTGTTGGCGACGACTTTGATCGTGGACCTGGGCTGGAGGCTGTCATCCAGGCCAGCAATATCAAACGTCTCGTTGCCTTCCAGGCCGACTGATTTCCAATTCTGGCCTTCGGCAAACTCAAGCGGCAAAATTCCCATGCCGACCAAGTTGCTGCGGTGGATCCGTTCGTAGGTCGCCGCGATCACGGCTTTGATCCCAAGCATCATGGTTCCTTTGGCGGCCCAGTCGCGGCTACTCCCGGTTCCGTACTCCGTGCCGGCCAATACGACCAACGGGATTCCATCTTCCTGGTACTTCATGGAAGCGTCGTAGATCGACATTTGCTCGCCCGAAGGAATGTGTGTCGTAACGCCACCTTCAGTTCCTGGCGCGAGCAGGTTTCGAATTCGAATGTTGGCAAACGTTCCGCGAACCATGACCCGGTCGTTTCCACGACGCGAACCGTAGCTGTTGAACTCGCGGGGGCTGACTTTGTTGTCTTGGAGGTACCTTCCGGCAGGACTGTCTTTGGCGATTGAACCGGCGGGAGAAATGTGATCCGTCGTCACGGTATCACCAAGCAACGCCAGGCACATCGCGCCCTTGATTGGCTCAATCGGAGTGACTTCGGGAGTCATCGTCGCAAGGAACGGAGGCTCTTGAATGTACGTACTCTCGTCGGACCACTCGTACAGAGCGCCTTCGCCGGTTTTGATCTTGTTCCACATCTCATTGGAATCAAAAGCGTTGGAGTATTGTTTCTGGAACATGTCAGCAGTCACGCTGGATTCCATTACATCGTCGACTTCTTCTTTCGTCGGCCAGATGTCTTTCAGATAAGCGTCTTTGCCGTCCTCGGTTTTACCAATCGGATCACTGGTCAAATCGATGTCCGTCGTTCCGGCCAACGCGTAGGCGACGACCAGCGGAGGGCTCGCCAGATAGTTGGCTTTGGTCATCGGGTTGATGCGACCTTCGAAGTTTCGGTTTCCACTGCTGACCGACGAAGCCACCAATTCGCCCTTCGTGATCGCGGCTGAAACTGGTTCTGGCAACGGACCACTGTTTCCAATACACGATGTGCAGCCGTAGCCGACGGTGTGAAAGCCAAGCTTCTCAAACGACTCGGTCAGACCTGATTTGTCGAGGTAATCCGTAACAACCCGCGAACCAGGAGCGAGGCTCGTTTTGACATGTTGTGGAACGGCCAGTCCCATTTCAGAGGCTTTTTTGGCCAACAGTCCAGCCGCAATCATTACCGATGGGTTACTCGTGTTGGTGCAACTGGTGATCGCGGCGATCACGACACTGCCGTGAGCAATTTCACTGCTGTGTCCGTTGTTCTCGACCGTTGCCGTGCTGTCGAGTGCAGATTTGTCCAAGCCGAATCCGCTGAATCCGATCGGTGCCGAAAGCGAATCGTTGAACGCTTTCTGCATTCCAGAAAGTGCGATTCGATCTTGCGGTCGTTTCGGGCCGGCGAGTGATGGTTCGACCGTGCCGATGTCAAGCTTGAGCGTCCGCGTGTAATTTGGAGTTGGGGCATCCGCCGTCCAGAAAGTCCCCTGCTCTTTGGTGAACGCTTCGACCAATTCGACTTCTTCCTTGGTTCGTCCGGTTCGGCTGAGGTATTCAAGCGTAATCTCATCGATCGGGAAGAAGCCCATCGTCGCTCCGTATTCAGGAGCCATGTTGGCGATCGTTGCCCGGTCGGCAAGCGACATTGACTTAACGCCTTCGCCGAAGAACTCGACGAACTTTCCAACAACGCCCGCCGCACGAAGCTGCTGGGTCGCGGTGAGAACGAGGTCAGTCGCGGTCGTTCCGGGCTTTAGCTTTCCAACCAGTTCAAAACCGACGACTTCCGGGAGAAGCATGTAAATCGGTTGGCCGAGCATGGCGGCTTCGGCTTCGATTCCACCAACGCCCCAGCCGAGTACGCCCAAGCCGTTGATCATCGTCGTATGGCTGTCGGTTCCAACCAGCGTATCAGGAACCGCAACCGGACCGGCTTCGTCCTCGCGGATGAAAACGCACTTGGCCAGAAACTCAAGGTTGACCTGGTGGACAATCCCGACATTAGGAGGAACGACGCGGAAGTTGTCGAATGCCTTTTGCCCCCAACGAAGGAACTCGTAACGCTCACGGTTTCGCTTGAATTCAAGCTCAACGTTTAACGCCAACGCCGAGTTGCTGCCGAACTTGTCGACTTGGACTGAGTGATCGATGACCAAATCAACCGGGATCAGCGGATTGATCTTCTTGGCGTCACCGCCCAAACGAGCCATCGCCGATCGCATCGCAGCAAGATCGACCACAGCGGGAACTCCGGTAAAGTCTTGCAGTACAACGCGAGCTGGCTTGTAGGGGATTTCGACTTTGGCTGGTGAGCTGGCATTCCAGCTTGCGAGGCTGTTGACGTCTTCTTCAGTTACGATGTTGCCGTCGCAGTTTCTGAGAACCGATTCGAGCAGGACGCGAATCGAGTAAGGCAGGCGGTCGATTTGTCCGAGGCCTTTTTTCTGAAGTTCGGACAGCCGAAAAAGACCGATGTCCTGTCCGGAGGCTTTGAAGGTATCGCGGGCGCCGAACGAATTAAATTTTGAACTCATTGAATTGCTTTGTGCTTGAATGGCTGGCCGATTGTGCGTGTTTTCGCTTACTAAGATACCATTGTCCGGCTTCGACATTTACTGTCAACACGCCCGGTGGCTTTGGCTTGGCTGTTGGCCAACAAAAGAACTGTTGAAGAATGTCTTGGTAGCCGATGCCCAACGCACGAGGACAGTAGGTGACAGTAGGTCTAAGCGGCGATTTGGTTTTTGGCTTTGGTGATCGATTCCAAATGCTCAACAGCGCGCTCAAGGGCCTTGTCGACATAAGGACCGATGGGCTCGTCTGGTGCCGCCTCGCTATCTTGCGGTTCGGTTGCTTCGTCGGCCGCGGGTTCTCGAGGTCCATCGTTTGGCTTTAATTCGTCGCCAGTGTTTTCATCGCCGTTATTCTCATCGCCGTCGTCTGACTCTTCAGGCGGTTGGTAGACGCGCAGTTGGTTGATCATCTCGGATTCTTGATCGGTCAGCAGGCCGCGCAAATCACGGATACTTCGCTGACGCATGTTTTCAAAGACGTCGCTTTTGTCCAACTCGATCGCGAAACCGTTGTCCGGCTGAACCCCCCAGACATTGGTTTGCTTGGAAATCTCATCATAGCGGTCGATGCTCTTTCCGCTTGGCCGCCAGTAGCTGGCCGTCGTCAGTTTCAGCGCGCTCTCGCCGCGCCGGATTGGAATTACGTTTTGCACGGTTCCTTTGCCCCACGTTTGTTCGCCGATCACGACCGCACGACCGTGGTCTTGTAAGCAGCCGGCTAGAATTTCGCTGGCGCTGGCTGAGTTGCGATTGACCAACACGCAGATCGGGACGCTCGGATTGAGAGCGAGTTCAGAAGTCGATGACCAAGATTGCAAGACGATCTGTCCGCGGCCCTTGGTGCTGACGATCGGCAGATCCTGAGGAAGAAACATGTCGCAAATGTCGATGGCAACATCCAGCAGCCCGCCGGTGTTATTTCGGACGTCGATGATCAGACCGTCCAACTGGCCCTGGGTTTGTTTTAACGCGTCACGGATCTCTAGGGCGGATTTTTCACCAAACTGGATCAGACGCACATAGCCGATTCGAGGATTCTCTTTGAGAACATACTTCCAGCCGCCTTCGGGCATGCGGTAATCGCCGTGAGCGCTGGCGACCGGAATGATCGACCGCATTAATGACCGGGAGAAATTTTCGTCGCCTCGCGCGATGTCTATCTCAACCGACTCTCCAATCGGCCCGCGCAGTAACTTGATCGCTTCGCCTTTTGGTTTGTCGTTTGTTGGTTCGCCGTCGATCGTCAGAATTTGATCTCCCGGTTTTAGACCCGCCTCAAAGGCCGGTGTTCCCGGCATCGGGGCAAGCACCATCAAGTTGTTGGTTCGTGGGTCTTTCTCGATGAACATCCCGACGCCACCAAACTCCTGTTTCATGTCTTCGTCGAAGACTTTAAACATCTCCCCCGAAATGTAAATTGAGTGTTCGTCCAAGTCTTCAAGCATGCCTTCCATTGCCGTAACGAATAGCTTCTCGGGTGGGACTTCCTGCAGCGATTGCCGCTCGATCACGTTCATCGCTTCGGCAAATAAGTTGGCGTACTTGTTCTTCGACGCTACCGAATAGCAGGCATACGAAACGACGAACGTCAAAGCGACAATGAGAAGGTTTCTCGGAGGCATTTGGGTCTCTTGAGGTTAAGCCTTACCGCATGGCGAAGGGAAACTACGACGAAGCTTCATTCTACCAATTAGGTGACCGATAACCCAGTCGCTGTTTCTAGGTCGAAGAGGTTTGATTTCATTAGCCGTTTGGGCGATAGCCCGTTTTAGGCGGGAGCTCGCGTTTGGCGAATGTCAAACCATGAACCCCAGAGAGGGCAAAGCAAGTTATATAGCGGCCCATGCTGAAGGCGTGGTGAAGCAGTCCGAAACCCGAGTTGAACAAATCCGAGTTGAACAAATCCGAGTTGTGGCAAATCAACGACTTTGGCATTTAGATCCGCAGCAGGCATTTGACTTTAGTGAGGAACAAATCCGAGTTGTGGCAAATCAACGACTTTGGCCGCTTACCGCATTGTGGTTGAACCGCCGCTTTTTTCCATCGCTTGTCGGACAGACTGCAAGTACTTTCGAGGCTCAAGCTGGAATCGGGCACGCGTTTCTGGTGACGCGAACAATACGATTCGTTGCCGTGGCACTTTGCCCATGAATACGCCGTAGTCTTCCAAACCGTCGACCAGGCGACCGGTCTCTTCAAAGATCACTGGATCGTAGCCTGCCAAAATTGGGCTATAGGCGTCGGGGTCACTTTGGAACAGTTGCAGGTTTTCCTGACTGGAAAAAATGTAGATCCGGTTACGATGAACGCAGCCAATCGATTCTTCACCGTCGATCCATTTGGATTTGGTCAGCAACGATACAGGGCATTTTCCGTGCAACGCGTAATTGGGTTTGGCGGGAGTTTCAGACGCCTGATTGAGCCCACGCTCGACCACGCTCCCTGGTCCTCCGTTAAGAACGCTGTTTCCAGCGGAAGCGAACTTGGCGGGAGTCCCTGGCGGGTCAACGCCTCTATCCATCACTGAGCCGGCTGACTCGGCGCCAAAGTTAGGTGGTTGAGGGGGAACAAACCCAACGGCTGAATTTCCGTCTTGCGGCAAATTGATTTTGGCTTGGTAGTTCCCGTTGGCGGCGCCCACAACTTGGTTAGCTCGGTGACTTCCAAAGAACCGGTCGTCCATGACGACTTTGGGATCAGCGCTGAAGTTGGCGAGCTTTTGCTGGGCTTGTTCCCGAACAAGCCTAGCCGCGACGTCCGATTGCTCGAGTCGTTTCAAAGCCGTGTTCCTTGGCTCGACTGGTTTGGCCTGACCAAATTGATTTGGGTTGAAGTCGCCTGTGGCTTCGGGGGCTGATGGAGCGAACTGGTTCAATTCGACTTCCGCTTGAGCAGGAGCACTTTGAAAATTATTCTGTTCGGGTGCCGGTGGTAGCTGCTCATCAACAAGCTGCATTTGATGGGGCAACGAAAGCTGTCCGGGCATTTGGACCGGTTTGGGCATCTCCATAGCCGCGGCCGGTGCATTTTGTTGAATGATTTTTCCGGGCACCATTGGGACAAGGCTTGGAGCCTGACTCAATTTGTTTGGAAACTGCGATCCCGATTGCTGCACAAACGGATTCTTGACCACCTGTCCTTGTCGCTCCAAATCCTTTGACGAAGCAGCCGGAGTGACGGGAGGCTGATAGGGGAAATTTGGTGTAAAGGCGGCTGTTTGTGCAACTGTAGAATTTTGCTGGTTGGCCTGTTGAATCTGATAAGCCGCGTTTTCAACTTGTGAATTTGGATCATCCATTTTGGTGCGAGTTGCTTCAAAATCGGAGATCATTTTCAAATACGACTTCGCCACGTCTGGACTTTTTCTCTTTGAGAGAATCTTTCCGTCGGGCGAAACCGCTACGTCACAGGGCAGCGTTTGAACTCCAAACTCCTCGACTAGATCAACTCGCTTATCCGCATCCACTTTGACCGCAATCAGCTTGTCTGCGAACGCTCGCTGGACCATTGGATCAGTGAATACGAACGTCTCCAGCTGATCGCAGGGACGACACCATTGAGCCCCAAAGTGCAGCAGGATAATCTTGTCCTGAGCAGCCGCGGCTTTGGCGGCCGAGCTTGTATCGGGAAACCAATTGATACCTTGAGCGATGCAATTGGAACTGCAACAGACCATTAAAACCGCAATACAGGTCTTGATTGCAAGAAAGAGTTGATTACTGAAAAGTGAATTATTCATGTGCTGTTCGATGGTAGGATAAGCGGACCTATCGTCAGAATCGGCATTGCACTAAATCATGGTGAGTAAACCCTGCGGATTATTTGGAATTTCCTTGGGTATTGGGGATTCTTGCTGACCAAAATCCGAAAAGCAGTAATGTCGGAAAAATGGGTAAAATTTTTGATTATCCTTGACAGCAGGGCGACTATCGTTAAAACTTTCAGCAGATCAAGCTTTCGCCTGTCGCTTACAGGCAATGTTTGCAGGGTTTCGTTTTTTACGCCCTTGTGTTGGGATTCGTTTGCTGACGAATTCCATTCCTGACCAACGGTCGGCGATGAACGCCGAAAATCTGACGTCGGGGTTCTGGTATGAACAGTGTAGTCGTCTCGGCGCATTAGTTTTCATGCGAGTCATTCTCAAGGGTAGCGTCTCTCAAGCACAGTCGGCTGTTACCAAAGTTTGGAACGGTTGCTACTTTCTTGTTGGCTTCGAAAGTTTCGATCGATAACGTTTCGCCATTCGACGGCGACGGTTCTTAAGATTGTTTTAGTGAGCAGGCATCGGAAGCGCTCCTGACGGACAATTGCATGTTGTCCTGATTCTTTGCAAGTAATCTTGCTCGAGTTGGTTTTTACGCTTGTTAATGCAGGTGTTCAGACATTCGTTCCCCCTCAGGTTTCCGCTTTCAATGAATGACTTTTCGTGGGAAATGTCTTTTCAAATTTCATTCGATTGAATTTTTCTCGATGATTTCTCTCAACCTCAAAACGGGTTTTTAGATTCGATTTCTCTGGCGCAATCCAATTGCGACAATGCAACTCTGGACCTTTTGGGTCGCCACATTTTCAGGTGCTTTATGGCAAAAAAACGTACGCGTTCACGTAAATCGGCAGACACTGCCGCCTCAAAGAACGACGACTTTCCGACGCTTGACGATCTCGAAAAAGCCGCAGCGCCCAAGAAAAAACGGGCCTCTAGCCGTTCCAGGGCCAAGGCTTCCGATTCCAGCAGCGACGAAGGTGCATCCCAACCACGTGGCGAATCCCGCAACGACGACTTCGACGATCGGCCCCGATCCAACGATGACGGTGAGAAGAACTCCGGCGAAAAGAAATCCGGCGGAGACTCCGGAGGCAATAACCGCAGTCGATCCCGTGGACGATCCCGAGGAAACGGTGGCGGAAACAATAATAGCGGCGGCGGTAGCCGCAACAGCCGACGTCGCCGTGGCGGAAGAAACAATAACAACGGTGGCGGTGGTGGTGGGCGCAACAACCGAAGCAAGAATGGAAACCGTGGTGGAGGACGCCGTGGTAATCGAAGCAACGAACCGGTTGAATTCGATGACGCTGAACTGGAACCTGGCGTAGGATTGCTGGAGCTGCATCCCAACGGATACGGTTTCCTGCGAAACGCAACCAACAACTACTCTCGTGAGCGAAGCGATCCGTTTGTTCCCGGAACAATGATCGAAAAGTTCAGCTTGCGCCCCGGTGTGATTATCAAAGGCATGGTTCAACCAGCCCGAAAACAGCAGGGGCCGCGGCTGCGAGAATTGACCGAAGTGGATGGGCTTGAGCCAGAAGAATACCTCGAAGTCAAATCCTTTGACCAACTGACGCCGATCAATCCGGAGCAGTGGTATCAAATGGAAACTGGCCCAGAGCCGCTGACGACTCGCGTGATGGACCTGCTTACTCCGCTTGGTAAAGGACAGCGGGCGTTGATCGTCGCGCCTCCACGAAGCGGCAAGACAATCATGCTTCAGCATATCGCCAACGGAATCGCGACGAACCATCCCGGTTCAAAGCTTATGGTTCTGTTGATCGATGAGCGGCCTGAAGAGGTCACCGACATGAAACGAAATATCAACGGCGAAGTGATCGCAAGTAGTTTGGACGAAGATATCGAGAGCCACGTTCGGTTGTCGCAACTGGTTATCCAGCGTTGCAAGCGATTGGCCGAATCAGGACAGGATGTTTTCCTGCTGATGGACTCGATTACACGTTTGGCCCGTGCATTCAACAAATGGGTCGGAAACACCGGTCGAACAATGTCGGGTGGCGTGGACATCAAGGCGATGGACATTCCGAAGAAGCTCTTCTCGTCCGCACGAGCGTTCGAAGAAGGTGGCTCACTGACGATCGTTGGTACCGCCTTGGTCGATACCGGCAGCCGTATGGATGAACTGATTTTTCAGGAGTTCAAAGGTACCGGTAATATGGAGCTGGTGCTGGATCGTAAGCTTGCTGACCGCCGCGTCTGGCCTGCAATAGATATTTCGCAGTCGGGAACGCGGCGCGAAGAATTGTTGCTACAGCCGGATACGCTTCACGCGGTAACGATGCTCCGTCGTACACTTTCGTCAATGCATCCGATCGAAGCGATGGAGCAGTTAACCCGGCAGTTGGGACGATTCAAAACCAACGCTGAGTTCATCACGCTAATCAGTGGCAAGATGGCTGATATGTAGGATCGGCATCCTAATAGCTCGGCTCTCGCTACATTCCAAATGATCGGGCTCAAGGGTGCAATTCGCGTTTATTAGCGTCGATTGGCGGTTGAAAATCGGCAAGCATTCTCACGCAAGCGTACTCCTCAAATTACTAGGCCTTCTAGGCAACCAATCAATACCAATACACTAAACAATGAATAACTGGATTGAGTAGTGTTGCGCTAAAGCCGGGACTACAAACGGGGCACGTTGAGGCTGCGAATTTTTCAAAGATTCCTTACCAGCATCAGCCGTTTTGGCGATAGCCACGGTTAATGGCAATTCAACCGGGGCTATCGCCCAAACGGCTAATAAATTCACACCCACGTTGCGCCTATCAAAATCCTATGGCGCTTCGAGTTTATATTTTGTGCGAGCTTGACGAGGTTGATTTACGCTAGCAGCTCAACGCTAACTTCATCACGCTGCCCAATTCGTCAGGTTCCTTTTCACCCGCCCAACTCTTGGTTGGCAAACTTTCTCGGTTATGCCAATTTTGCTGAAGATTCGTGTCGTAATGATCCGAATCGACTAGAGGAGTAGTGCAACGTCTACCTGCCTTTGGTCGTCTGCGCTTGGTATTGGTGAATCGCACTTGCGCTGAAGCCAGGACCGCTCGATACGAAAGAACATGGAGTTGAGCATGATTGCTACCGCTAGTTTTGAACTGTACCCCTACATCGCAGGATTCTTCCTGGTATTTGCGGGTTTGCTCATTGGTTACTTCCTTTGGTACCGAAACGCGGCCATCGAGGAAGCCGCACGTCGCAAGTTAAGCCTTGAAAACGAAGACTTGCGAACATCACTCAAGCTTGCCCACGGATCGCACGAGCAGCTTGACGAGCGGTTTACGCGTCAGAAGGGCCAACTCAATGTGCTTCAACAGCTTTGTGACGATTGGTCCGCCAGCCGAGAACAGGGGGAGCGTGAACGGGCGCAGCTTGAGGTCGACGCGGCGGACAAGGCTCGCAAGTTCGAAGAAGCGATGGAAGAACTCCGAAAGGAAAAGAACGTTCGGATCGAGCTCGAAGATAGCATTCACAAAATCACACAAGCCGAAATTGTCAGCAAAGCCGAAATAGAAGACGAGTGGCGAAATCGCCACGCAGAAGTCGAATCGCAGTTGCTCCAGCATCAAGCAGAATCCAAAACCGCCAACAGCGAAAACGAGCGACTCACCAAACAGCTCCACGCGGCCGAAGCCGCAATCGCCGAACTGACCGCGGATCTAGATAATCAGGTTTCGTTGCTCAATGCCGCCACAGCAAACCACAGCGGCCTGAAGCAAGAATACATTTCGATTGAGTCGTCGCTGCAAGTCAGTGCTGATCAACTCAAGAATGCCAACTCGAAAGCGGCAGCGGCTTTGTCCGCTCAGCGAGTCGCAGAGGACTCGATGGCCGAGCTTCAAATCAGTTACGAAGACGCACAACGAACGATCGAACAGCTTCGCGGCAAACTTTCGGGCATGAAGTCGCTTGAGTCGCAAGTTGTTTCGCTTCAGGAATCACTCAAGAACAATACCACTCAGCTGGAAAAGGTCTCCTTTCAACGCGACCAGTCGTTGGAAGCCGAGAAGTCTTCGCTCAATCGCGCCAGCGGGATGCAAAAGCGAATCGACAATCAAGAAGCCACCATTCACAAGCTTCGTGAGAAACGCGAACTGGAGCTGCAACGGTTCCAGGAAGAGATACAAAAACGAGCCGAAGCCGAAATCGCGCTGAAGCAGAAACAGACTTCACTGGAAACGCAGCTCAAACGCCAAACAGCTCAACTGGAAAGCCAAACGTCCCAGCTACAGCAGCAAACTGGCGACCTGTCGTCAACATTGGAAAAAGAGCGCAGCCAGTGGCAAAGTAAGCTCGCGGCGAAGGCCCAAGAGATTTCTCAGATCTCAGTCAATCGAGACGAGCTAGAGTCCGAGTTGGCAATGACCAAAAATTCGCTGTCAAAATCACAACAGCAGTTGGAGCAAGCCAAGCAAGAACGCAGTCAGTGGGAAAGCCGACTTACCACTAAATCCCATGAGCTTTCGCAGGTTACGATGACTCGAGACGAGATTGAGTCGGAGTTGGCGATGACCAAAAAATCACTTTCCAAGTCGCATGAAGAGTTGGCACGGGCGAAGGGCGAAGTCGAGAATCTTCTCGAACAGGTTCGCGAACTCAAAATCACTTGCCAGCGAATCGTCGAGCTTGAACGATTAGTCAAGCAACGTGACGGAGAAGACAACCTAGCGACCGAGGAACTGCGAACGCTTCGAAATCAGTACGCCGACGCCTACGCGAAACAGCAACAGTTGATGACCGAGCTAACGGCGCTTCGAAACGAAAGAAATTCGATTCGCACGGACCACAGTCAGTACATCGAGCAGGTGGAACTACTTCAAGGTAGACTCGAAGCCAGCGAAGCCACAATCCGAGCTCTTCGCAACGAGCGAGCCGCCGTTCTGGCTCAATTGGCAAACTACCGGGCGATCGCCGAACCGGATGCGACTGTCATTTCGTTCACCGAAGCCATGGCCCAGCGGCGGCAACAAGAGGTCGTTTACGACCAAGAGTATGGCGGGCACACCAGCCAGCACGAAGTCCGCGGAACCGTCTACACCGAGGCTCCCGAGACCAAGGACGACCTGAAACGAATTTCTGGAATCGCCGAAGTTCTCGAAGCACGTTTGAACGACTACGGAATTTATACGTTCAAGCAGATTATGGAGTGGAAGCCCAAGGCGATCGAGGAGTTCTCTCGCTTGCTGACTTTCAAAGACCGGATCGAACGCGACGATTGGCTTTCCCAAGCCCGGTTCTTCTACAACGAGAAAACCAAACGCTCGGCTGTGGCTTAAGCGTTTCAATATCGCTATCGAATCGCCTCTAAAGTAGGACGGCTCTTCGAGGCTGTGTTTTTTGGCAACATGCCAAAACGGCAAAACGGCTGGTAAAATCACAAGCTCTCCGAGGCGTGAAAACTCGCCTCCGTCAATGTCAGTGCGATATGTTTGGATAGTGCTTGTATATCTATCAGGGGTGGCTGGGGTCGAGCGCAGCGAGCCCCCAGTTGATAAACCAATAGAGCAAAATGCTCTGGGGGCTCACGACGTTCGACCTCAGCCACCCAATCGCGGCTTCAAAGTTTCAAGAAACAATCCGGCTCTATTCGAGTTAACTCATCATGGCTAAAAACGACAATATCGCGAAACTACATCGAGCCAAGGTCACGCATGATCGATGGCCAACTAGCGTAATCCAGTGCAATCCAACTATCGTCGTCTGATGGGCCCGAAACGATCTTCGCCAAGTCGATCTCGCAAGAGTGTCCTTGCACCTTGAGCAATATCGCGCGGCAACGGTGCAGAATATCCGCGATGATAGCTGCGCCTGATGGTGTTGCCGTAAAAATGCATCGGCCGGTAAGGCCGTTTGTGCATGGGCATGTTTTGAATGCAGACTCGGTCGGATCCACGAGCAAAAACGTACGGATACCAATCCGGTTCGGCAGCAACTGAGGGGCTTTGTGATAAAAAAATCAGCGTCAATAGAAGAGGTGTAAACATAGTCACGGACACTTGTAATTTCATGATGTAAACCTTCGGTGAATTTCAAGTTGCGTGAGGCAAACTCTGGCCGCACGACAGTGGCGAGAGTATTCTAGTGTTGAAATTTGAGGACGCAAATGTGCTGCGCCAAATGTCACGAGAGTTTGAAGTTTCGGATAGATCATGGACTACGATTTCGACGATGAAGACTCCGAAATTAGCGATGAGCTGGAGAGTGGGCGGCTTGATGAAGAAGCTGGATATATCTGCAACAGTTGCGGCGAAGAGATCGTAGTTCCGCTGGATTATTCCCAAGGCCAAAATCAAGAGTACGTCGAAGATTGCCCCGTGTGTTGCAATCCTAACTTGATCTTTGTCGAATTCAGCCAGGATGGCCAAGCCAATATTTGGAGCCGCGCTGAATAGGGTTTAAGCGATCAATTCTCTCGGAGTTTTGGGGTCGTACCTTCTGTTTACGCCTTGCCGTTGCATCTGGTCTAATCAGAGCCTCGGATACTTGAGTCCCGACACGCAAGATTGACGAATGGTTTTTCAGGTTCGTGGTTATGAATCAAAATCGGTATATCACGTTGTCGCTTGCTGCGACGTTGATTCTTAGCTTGTGTTGCGCCGTCAGTGGCAAAGCGATGGGCCAGCTTTCGGTCGTACCAGAGCCCAAACCGCCGCAACTAGAGCCGTATGCCCCGCCGACTCAACCGCCACCAAGAAAATCACGTTACTCGATTACTGAAATTCCAACGCCGCGGCCCAACGGCTGGATCACGGATCTAACGGGCAAGGTTTCACCCGAAGCCGTCGAGCACGTCAATATGGTTTGCCAGGAGATCAACGACCGACTGGGTCGCGAGATGACGGTTGTCGTTGTGCCGTCGATCGGAACCAAATCCGAACCGGGGCGCAATAGTGCCCATCGAAGATACGCGACAAATCTGTTCAATCTGTGGGGCGTCGGAAAAAAAGGCTTTCCGGGTATGTCCGGCGTCTATCGAAACAATGGAGTAATGCTGTTCGTTGCGCTCCAGGACAGAGCGGCAGAAATTGTGCTTGGCAGTGGCATCGATGGTCGAGAAGAAGAACGAGTCGCTGATCAAATCATGGAGAACACGATTGTCCAGAATTTCAGGAACGATGATCTGAACTCGGCTGTCTACGAGGGCGCACGTGGAATCGCAACAAGAATCTTTTCGGTAACAGACATGGACTCGCCGGTGTTGTTGCCATCGGTATCCAAATCGGGCCGTAAAACTATCAACCGAAATCGTCGTCGGAAGCGTGGCCCAATCACTTGGTTGCCGTTCTTGGCCATTGGGGGGGCGGTCGGCGGAGTTGGTTTGATTGTGGGCGGACGTTACTACATGCGATATCGTCCTCGCCATTGCCCGTCCTGTTCGGACGAAATGATTCTGCTTGAAGAAGATCAAGACGACACGTTCCTTGAAGAACCCGAGCGAGTCGAAGAATGGCTTGGTAGTGTCGACTACGACGTTTGGGGCTGCGCCAAATGCGAAGAGATTCTCAAGCTTCGCTACGGAAAACTCTTGACGCGATATTCGAAATGCCCTGATTGCTGGTACATCACCGTGTTGACTGTCAAGGAAGTTTTGCGAAGGGCAACTTATACTCGCGGCGGTAAAGTCAACGTTGTTGAAGATTGTAAGAGCTGCAGTTACCACCGGAGTTACGTCTACCGGACGCCCAAGAAAGTCAAATCGTCATCAGGAAGTAGTAGCTTTGGAAGCGGTGGCGGAGGGTTTAGCGGCGGCGGCTCGGGGTTCAGCGGTGGATCTTCATCAGGTGGTGGATCAAGTGGTCGCTGGTAAGAAGCGATCCACCCAAAATGAACGTATTACCAAAACACAAACTGGTTCAGGCAATCGAGCTGTCTGAGCTGGGCGATTGGGTTTCCCCTGTCGATGTTGCTCATCTCAATCGGCCCAGGGTTCGGCCCACGGGCTTGCCAGGACAAGGCCGAGTTGCGGCTGTGTTGTTGTTGGTTTACCCGAACTGCAAATCAAGTCGATTGAGTGAATCGAAGGAAGCTGCTACGACCTGCCAGGATTCTGATTTCGATTTGAATCTTGTGCTTACCAAACGTAACTCAGGACTGTCCAATCACGGTGGTCAAATCAGTTTTCCCGGTGGCCGACAGGACGACGGCGAGTCACTGTGGCAAACCGCTTGTCGGGAGACGTTTGAAGAAATCGGTGTCGGCCAAACAGTCGATTCTGAGCAAGCCGATTCCGAGGACGTCATCGGTGATCCGATCGAGCTGATCGGCCGGTTGAACCCTGTCTACATCCCGCCTTCTGATTTTACGGTCAGTCCGTTTGTTGGCTGGCAAGACTCGCGACCAGAATTCGCACGTGCGATTGAAGAGGTCGAGCAAGTAATCGAAGTCAGCCTTGCCGATCTGCTCGACCCAAAATCATTGAAGCAGGGCGAAGTTGTCACGGCTAACTCTGGTCGCTTGGAGGTTCCTTACTATCAAGCCGGTGAGCATCGTGTCTGGGGAGCCACGGCGATCATGTTGAGCGAGTTGCTGGAGCGAATTCGGCGATTCCAAGACTGATTCTATTTCAGCCTGACGCGCCCGTCATTCCCGCGCAGGCCAAATACCGAAGTGGCGATGCCCGACTAAAGTGCTTGCACTCTCCCTCGCTTTGGGCAACTGGAAAATCTGGGTAACCAAAAAAGATTTGTCGGTTGTTGGTTTGTTCACTTTTGCCGAAAAGAATTGGATTTAGTTGTCGTGTTCGCCAAGACGCGTAGCCAATTTTCCGATACCTAATTTGTTGGAGATTATGTCAGAGACATTGGATTTAAGAATGAAATTGTTGAACACACGATTGTTTGCTGTTTTAGCATTGGTTGCGGGGGTTAGCTTGAGCGGTTGTTGCTCAAATGGTTCCTGTTCAGGACTCAAGGGTATGTTTGGTCAGCGCGACAGAGTTGACGAAGTCATGTTTGCTTCGACTTCGTCAGGGGAAACCTTGGAGAAGTATCGGGCCGAGGTTGCCGAGAGTGCTTCGACTCGAGTTGCGGCTGCAAAGTCGGAGTTCATGCCAAGTTGGCTGAGGTCACCCGGTTCGACAAGTAGAAGTTGTGCTACTGGAAGTACCTGAGGCGGGTAGAAATTCAATGCATGGTTCATGCATTCTCTACGAGCTAACTGGCGTTACTCAATTCAGCAAGGACTGCCTTGGCGAATTGGAATGACAGGCATGCAATAGCATGCCCTGCTTTGGACTAATGACTAATGCGGGTTGTTGGAGCCCGTTGCCGTTTTGATGCCAAAGAAGCGAAAGATCGAAGGCTTCACTGGCTTTATACCTTTAGAATTTTTGAGGCTGCTCACACCTCGATCAATTGCATCAAGGATCCGCTGTGACTTTGCCCGATTCTTCATGTCGCCTTTGATGATGGCTTGGATTCGACCAAAAGTGTCGATGATATAAGTTGAGAACTCTTTCTCACCGGCGCTGTAATCGGCGGTCAACTGTTTGCCGTTATCAAGCGCGAATGTGAAATCGGCTTTGGATCGCTTTTTGATAATCTTGAGGCCGTCAATTCCTTTGGCCTCTTCGCGAAACACAACGACGACACGAGCGCCGGCTGCTTTAAACGTTTCTGAATTCCTTCTCAGATCAAGAAGTTGTTTCAAGCAATAGGGGCACCAATGTGCGCGCGAGAAAACCAACACGGTAGTAAGGTTTTCATCGACAGGTTTAACTTTATCGCCACCGATTGAATCGAGCTCGAAATCGGGAGCTTCGTTTCCAACACAAAGAGGTGCCTGAGAGGGCGTTTTTAAAGTGGAAACAATGCCGACCAAAAATGTCAGCAACAACCAAAGCTTCATTTAGTTATTTCGGGAAAGAGAGGCAGCGGGGAAGTGAAGCCGGGAACATAGTTCCGCAACGACGGCCTGATTATAACAATTTGTCGAGTGATTTTCATCGACTATCGATAAGATAAATGCTCATGTGACATTCTGGCGCATCGCAGTTTGCCCATAAATGTAGCCACTTACTTGTTACCCAACGGACTACCGGAGTAAGAAAACGGCTACCACGGACATTGGAATGCCTGCAACGGTCGCAGAGGTCCGTTTCTCGCTCAGCAGCATTGTGGCAACCAAAGCGATCAAAACGACACCACCAGCGCCGGTCACTAGCCCGAATATTTCATTAGCGACGGCCGTTCGGCCCGGTTCCCTCTGTTGCACGAAGAAACTGCGGGTAACGCCGTTCGGCTAATTTACAGACTGTAACTTATTTATGAATTTGCCGCTGGTTCAAATTCTTGACAGTAAAATAAATCCAGTTTGTCCAGCTTCTTTTACACGGGAGAGAAAAATGAAATCATCTTGGTCACCCAGTCGTCGGAGTTTCATTGGAAAGTCTATTGTCGGTGCCACGGCGCTGGTGGGGAGTGAGTTTTTTACCCGTCCGGGATTGTTTGCACAGGAGCTGGTCACGCCATCGATGACCGAAGGCCCGTTCTATCCGGATCGGCTTCCGCTGGATACCGACAACGATCTTTTGGTGTTAAACAATTCGATAACGCCGGCTGTGGGTGAGATTACTCATTTGACCGGGAAGGTCATGGATCAAAAAGGAAATCCAGTCCGAAATGCGCGGGTAGAGATTTGGCAAGTCGACAACAATGGAGTTTATCTGCATTCAAAGGGTGGAGATCGTACCAAGCTTGACAAGAACTTCCAGGGCTTTGGTCGTTTCGCGACAGGGCTCAAGGCGGAGTACTATTTCCGAACCATCAAGCCGGTCGCATATCCGGGCCGCACTCCGCATATTCACTTTGCCGTCTACGTTGGCGACAGGAAAGTTCTCTCGACCCAGTGCATGATCAAAGGCAACGCCGATCAGAACGCGAGAGATGGATTGCTCAGAAGCATCAGGGACGAGAAAGCCCGGCAGTCATTGATCGTTGATTTTCAACCTTTGGCCGGCTCGAAGATCGGGGAATTGACAGCTAATTTTGACATCGTCCTTGGTCTGACTCCCAACGAAGATCAACTCAAAGAGCAGGAAAACGAGCGAAAAAGCGGCTAGAAGTAAGCACTTGCAAAAAAACTATCAAAAGAAGGTCTCGGTGGTGAAGTCGCCACGTGTAGTTTCATGGTGACAGACCATTGTTAATAAAGATTCAATAACGGAGGGTAACCGATGAAAAACACAAAGCCGATGAAAAACACTAAGACCATGTTGATGGCTACTGTGATGACGCTTGGATTGGCTGCAACTGTGATGGCTCAGCCACCAGAGCGTGGCAGAGGGCAAGGCGGGCCAGAGCGAGACGGTCAGGACAGAATGGCCAAATTCATGATGGCCTTTCCAGTTATGGCAGCACTGGATCGTGATCAAGACGGAACGATCTCGGCTCAAGAGATTGCCGACGCTTCACAGGCGCTGGCAAAACTCGACACCAATGGCGATGGTGAATTGACACGCGACGAGATTCGACCCAAACGGCCTGAAGGCAAACGCGGCGGACGGGGTGCTGGGGGCAAGGGTGGCCCTGGCGGCAAGGGAGGACCTAGAGCGGGTGGCAAAGGTAAAGGCGGCAAAGGTAAGGGCGGAGCTGGCGGTAGGGGTAAAGGTGGCGGGGGTGAAGGTGGTGGCCAGCGTCCCAGGCGACCTGCGGCAGACGACGGAGATGCCTAAGTAACTTCAATCGTTTCATTAAAGCGATACGAAAACGAGGCGACAATTGGTAGTGTCATGTCGGCAGACCAGTAATCGGTTCAACAAAAAAGCGTTTCATCGCCGAGGCGAAGAAACGCTGTTTTGAGGTAGCGCCTGAAACTAGCGCTCAGACCCTCCAAAGGCTCGTTCTAGAGCAGGACATCTATGTAGAATGGCAGGAAGCGCGTGACGCAACTTACAGCGGCGCCACACGCTCCCATCACCATTGACCACTATCGTAAAGTGTTGATGTTGGGCGATTCAAACTGCCACAAAATTGCTTTGCAATTCGACTATCTTTCTCAGGCAAACCGCCGACGAAAGTCGCAGTAACGCAAGAGGCAAGGATGCAAACGTCATACCAATCCAAGTCGCATTAGGTGGCTGGACTGCGATAGCGGCGGTTAGACACAATTCGATACGGGAAAAATCAGGTATTGGGCCAAAAATATTTTTCGGCGAAATCTATGGGGATGAAATCCTTAGTTCCCGCGGCACAAAATTGAGTCGCTGCCGCCCAATTGGGACGCACACATTCATTGGTTGCCGTGCAAAGGAACAGTCCCAAGGAACCGTCCCAACAAACGCTGCCTTGGATTCAATGATCTTTTGGTCACTTCATGAGTCGAGTGCGATGGCCGCATCACGAACATTAAGTTCAAACGAACCTCCAGTTCACAACAGCTCGCTTCGGTCAGATTGCCATCCAACCCGCACAACCGTTTCTGTCTATGAGATTGGGTTAACGGCATTGGGCAAACCATTTGAATCGTGGCACTTATGACTCGTATCCCGGATGCTACCACAAAAAACACCCAGTGCTATCATCCGTAAAATTCCTTTCTAAAGGTGGGTTCAAAATCCATTGATTCGTCCATTTTCGCTCCGACAAACCCGACGATTGATAAACCTTTACAAATTTTGGTTCTTGTCGCTCAAAAGACAGGAAAACGGATCTGATTGTCTGCAACATTTCTTCTAATCGGTCCGATTCCATCAAAGGTCCGTTCTGGAGCAATCATTGATGACCACCCGATGATCCCTCTTTTACGGAAGTGGAAAGAATCAATCCGCCACGGGACCTTAGTAGTGGCAGTCTAGAATTAGGAAATGGGACCATGACAAATGGAAAGAAGGGACTAAGCACAATTTTTGGCTTGGTCGCAACGGGAATTATGACGGTGTCCAGTGCTTGTGCACAGTACGACGTTTACACGCCTGCAGCCGATTACGGTTACGGGGGAGCGGCAGCCAGTGGATGCACGGATTGCCAAGCCGCCGCTGCTACTGGTGGTGGAGGACGTTTATTGGGAAGGGATTGCGGTGGCGATCCTTGGACACTCTTTGGTCGCCGTGACAACGCCCTGAACATTGGTGGATGGTTCTCAGCTGGTTATCACAGTGCTGGAAATGATCTATTCAACTCACATCCTGACCAATTTGGATTGCACCAAGGTTGGTTGTTTGTCGAGAAAGCGGCTGACGCCAGCAACGGTGGAGTTGGGCTTGGTTTTCGAATCGATGCAATGTACGGCCTAGATGGTCCTGACACTCAATCCTTTGGCAATTCGGGTCCGACGTTTGACCTTGATCCACGATTTACTCGTGGCGGCGGATTTGGCTTCGCTATTCCACAAGCCTACGGAGAAGTCGCAGTCGGTGACTGGAACGTAAAAGTCGGTCACTTTTACACACTCGTTGGATACGAAGTCGTAACTGCTCCCGACAACTTCTTCTACTCTCACTCAATCACAAGTTTCAACACTGAGCCATTCACCCACACCGGTGCAATCGCCAGCTACTCTGTCAACGATGACACGACCATCTATGGTGGTTGGACAGCCGGTTGGGACTCCGGTTTTGACTTTGCCGCTGGAAGCAACTTCCTCGGTGGTTTCAGTCGTCAGCTTAATGACGATGCGGCTTTGACCTACATCACAACCTTTGGTGACTTTGGTGCTCGAAGTGCCGGCAACGATGATGCTTACTCTCACAGCATCGTGTTGGACATGGCTTTGACTGATAACCTTCAGTACATCGTCCAAAGTGACTTGCTTCGAATCGCCAGCACAGGCGAAGACAATGTTGGCTTGAACCAATACTGGATCTACAACGTCAACGATTGCGTTTCTCTTGGAACACGTATGGAGTGGTGGAAAGGTGATGACATCACCGGATACGCCCCTCACGGTGCGTTGGCTCCAACAAGCTCGCACTCATACTACGCGGCAACGTTTGGTATGAACTACAGGCTTAGTCCAAACGTATTGCTACGACCTGAGTACCGCTACGACTGGTCGCCAGCTCTTGATTACGAGCAAGGCTATTTCGGCATGGACGTTGTTGCGACGTTCTAAGTCGACAACTTGCTGAATCTAAAAACCCAAACGCTCGCTGTGATCTTCGCTGCGAGCGTTTTTTTCTTACTTGTCGCCAACATGAAAGACGCTTTCCACATTGCTGTGAAAAGCGCCATGGCTAATTACTCAATTGAGATCGTTTAAATCTTGTTTCGAGGTTCATCAAAAAATTGAGCAGCACGGATTCTCCCAGCCGTGAAATGAATTTGCCGGTCTCAGCACGGAAGAGGTTGTGATTTTATTAGCCGTTTTGGCGCTAGCCACAGTTAACGGTGATTCATCCGTGGCTAGCGCCAAAACGGCTGGTGTTTGGTGTTGTTAGGGCGTGTTTTCCGCTGGGAGTTCCCCACTCGCTAGCGCTTCGAGCCTGTATTTGCATTTATAAACTCGCGCAGGCGGGTGGTGGCATGGAGATGTGAATCAGCGTTTCAAACTTAGAAACTGCCAGCCTGAGAGAAACCAGTTGTTGCCGTAGGGACGACACCAACGACATTCAGAAAGAATCGTTATTGGTTTGGAATCAGTTCCCAGCCGCTCAATTGAAAGCACCGCAACCGATTTGTCGTTGATTTCAAACTCGGTAATCAAACCAATACCAGTCGCCGAAACGTTGCGGGAAAAACCAGATGGCGACTCGGTTTCATCTTCGGAATCTTCATTGTCCGATGAGCTTTGAGAATTTTCGGCTTGCCGAAACTCGATTCCAACAAAGCGAACCAGATTCTCGCGATGCGCGGAGCGATTCTCCGATTGATCGTATTTCGCGTCCTCTTTGAGGATTTCGTCGATGACACGTTTGATGTCGGGTTTGGCGGGTGGTCCGCTGGATCGCAACATGATGTACTCACCCAATACAAGATAAAAATAGCGTTGATGTTGGATCGGTGTCCGTTGCCGGAGAAGAACCGTCTGTGATTGAAAGGTAACCAATAGATGCATTTATCGAAAGACGAGAAGCTCGATCGGTCAAACGATTAAGGAAGTATTTGACGAGCGTGAAATGATGCCAGACAATGCGAGTTCACCCACGAATCATCAGATTCAGACTTTGACGACTTTTTGAAATACGGATAAAAATGTTCAGACCTTCCCCAGCTCGTGTTTGCTTTGTTTTAATTGTGTTTGCCATCGGCCTGACATCTTTTTCGTCTTTCGTATCCACCGCGCAGGCTCAAGAGAAAACCAAATCAGCCGAGATTTTCGGGGACGATTTTGAAACGCTGGAGTCCCGAGCGGTTGGCGAGTGGTGGAAAGTCAAACCGCAAAAATCTGCCCAAATGAATCTCGACGTTGAACGGGATCAAGTCTGTGCGTTCGCCGTTTATACCCACGACCACGGAACGTTGAAGCTGACAGCCCAAATGTTTCCGCTGAAACCGGACGAGGCGCGAGTCGCCCGCTTGGAGTTCAAACAACCAGATGCAAGCTGGTCAGAAGTTGCCAAGGAAGAGATTTTGGAGCTGGGCTGGAGCGCACATTTTCGAATCGACAACTGGGACAATTCAAAAGACGTTGTGTATCGAGTGCGTCACGGGGAGAAAGCTCAGTTCGAAGGTTTGATTCGAAAGGATCCGATCGACAAAGAAACGATCGTGGTCGGCAACCTTTCCTGCAACAGCAAGCGAACACCTGGACCGCGGCCCAAGATGCTCGAGAACCTTAAAGCAGTCAATCCTGACTTTTTGTTCTTTGCGGGCGATCAGTCCTACCACCACACTGAGCATACTTACGGTTGGCTCGAATTTGGAATGCAGTTCCGCGATGTCCTCAAGGATCGGCCCGTCGTAACGATTCCCGATGATCACGATGTCGGACAAGCCAACATTTGGGGCGAGTCAGGCAAGAAGGCCATTCATCCCAGTGGGCCCTCGGGTGGTTTTTTCTATCCCTCAAAATTCGTCAACATGGTCCAGCGTTGCCAGACTTGGCATCTGCCTGATCCTTACGACGCCAAACCGATTCAGCGAGATATCGGAGTTTACTTCACCGACCTCACCGTTGGCGGAATCAATTTCGCGATCCTTGAAGACAGAAAATTCAAAAGCGGACCTGAAGGTAAAATTCCCAAGATGGGCCCACGTCCCGATCACATCAACGATCCCACCTACGATCGAGCCGCCGTTGATTTGCCGGAGCTGAAATTACTCGGTGATCGGCAGTTGAAGTTCCTCAATCAGTGGAGTCAGGATTGGACTGGCGCCCAAATGAAATGCGTATTGTCGCAAACCGCGTTCTGTGGAGCGGTCCATGTTCACGGATCCAAAAAAAGAGGTCGCTTGTTAGCCGACCTGGACAGCAATGCGTGGCCGCAGAAAGGCCGTAACAAGGCGCTTGTTGAAATCCGGCGGGCATGGGCGCCACATTTGTGTGGCGATCAGCACTTGGCCGTTTTTGTAAAACATGGAATCGAAGAGTTCGGTGATGGTCCGTTTGCGTTTACCAGTCCTGCGATTGTCAACACGATCTACGGTCGTTGGTGGTGGCCCGAAGACGAAAAGCCTGGCCCAAATCCGGTTGCAGACAGTCCGCTTCCTTGGACTGGAGACTATTTGGATGGCCTTGGCAATAAAATTTCCATGATGGCGTATGCCAATCCACCCAATCGAAAAGACGAAAAGCAGCGTGGTGACGGGTTTGGAGTTGTGCGGTTTAACAAGTCCAACCAAAAAATCACGTTTGAATGCTGGCCACGTTTTGCGAATGTAAACGATGGTGACAAAGCCCAGTTTGCTGGCTGGCCGATCACGATCGACTACCGAAACAATGATGGTCGAAAACCAGTTGGCCATTTGCCGGAACTGGTCGTCGCAGGAACAGATCGGCCTGTAATCCAGGTCGTCCACGAAGAATCGAAAGAGGTCTTGTACACGATTCGCGCTCAATCGAATCGGTTCAAGCCACCTGTATACTCACAAGGTTTACACACAGTCAAAATTGGAAAAGACAAACCAGATCTGCAAACGGTAGACGGTTTGAGTCCGGTCGCGGAAGGGGCAAGTGCCGAGTTGCAAGTGGTGTTGGACTAGTTCGAACTATTGATTGCGACGCGAAGATTCAGATTCAGGAACGTAGTTAAGCGTGTAATACGCCTCTGCGTGCCACAGTGGTTCGTCTTCTTTGGATCTGACGCCATCAAGATGCAGCTCGTGAACGTGACCTTCATGTAGTTTGTCGACGTACAAACGGACCGACATTCCATTGGGCGAAACGACGGCTTTGGTGATCTTGCAATCGACATGGTCGACTTCTGGGCTGCCGTAACTTTCCTGATAAATGTAGGTGTAAGTCGGCATCTTGTACGACTCGATGTTTCCCGCAGACTCGACATCGACTGGTTTTGTGAATGTCAACTCGAATCCGTCCGGTTTAGCTTTCATGTTGAGGACTTCGAACGGAGTTACTCCAGTCCACTGCAAACGTTCGAGTGAAAATCCTTTCTTTCCCCGACTGCCCCAACCACGATTGGTTCCGCCGACAAACATCATCCCGTTGGAGGCCTGTTCGACCACCAAGTTGCCCGATCCAAAACCTTCGGTGAACGGAAAACACGCTCCCTGATAGTGGCCGTTGACCTTTTCTAGATCGACACGCATGACGGTGCTGAAGGTCTGATCGCAAACAAACATCTGGTTCTTGAACGGGCCAAACTTTCCATCGGAAGTGTCGCAAGCGATTCCTGATGCAGACTGCCCCATTTTTTTGTAGGGGAAAAAAATCGCGGTCGGTTCGAGCTGCGGAATTTTTTTGGCTTCGGCCATGATGCGTGAGCCGCTTTGGGGATCTTTAGGCCGAGGTCCGATCGCGTCGGTTTCGTCGTACCAACTGTTACCGCTGGGGTTGCCTTGGAATGAGCCCTTGCGAAGCCACTTCAATCCACAAGTTCCATTCCACGGTCCCTGATTGTCGGTGTAGAAAACCTCTCCATCAACATTGATACCCATTCCGCCTGGCGATCGGATGCCACTGCAAGTCGGCGTTGTGGTTCCGTCGGGCGCGACGCGAACACACCAGCCGCGATACTTGTTTGGGCTGGTGAACGAACCCGTCAAACACAGCGTCACCCAGATGTTACCTTCAGAGTCAAACTTGGAACCAAACGCATACTCGTGGTAATCACCGTTGATTCCCCATTTGTCACTGATGGTTTCGCAAACGTCGGCCAAGCCATCGCCGTCCTCGTCGGCCAGCCTTGTGACTTCGCCGCGTTGGGTCGCGTAAATTGAACCCTCGCGATAGGCGAGCCCGAGGACTTCGTGAAGCCCGTCCATGAACAGAGTTGATTTGATATTTTCGGCGTCGGAGCGAAGTGGATCGTGAAATGTGTAAATGTCCCCGCGTCGAGACGAAGCCAGCATTCGCCCGTCGGGCATGAATTCAATCGCGCCGACCTCAAGCACAACATCCTTGGGCGTTGGAACGGTCACGATTTGATAGTACTTGGACTGCGCCTCCATCGCTTTTTCGTTTTGTTTGGCGTCCGCCATCCCGGGAAGCGCGAAACTTGTTGCTGCAAGGATGAAGCTAAGAAGAAAAGCCGATGACAGGTTCTTAATAATCATGATCAGTTTTCAGATATTGTCTTGGATTTTCTAAGAGGCTTAGTGGCTTGCGTGAGAATGCTTTCCGAATTTTCAACCGCGAATGAAAGCTAATAAACGCGAATACAAATTCTGGTTTCATTTGCGTCCATTGGCGATAGTCCCGGTTAAGTGCAGTTCAACCGGGGCTATCGCCCAAACGGCTAATAAAATCGTTACCAGAGGTAACTTTGTTCTACTTCAGCAAAGCCGCTTGAAAGGTCGATGATTGCTATCGCCGCTTTCTGGCCGCCCTGTTTGATCAGTTTGATCTCTTTGACATTGGTTAGCTTGGTTGAATAATCGTCACCGACTTTGATGACCGTGCCATTGATTTCGATCGCGTTTCCAACCGCAGCAAGATACGAAATCGTTTTCGAGCCTGCTGATGAGAATCGCATTTTGCGTTTAATAAAGGGTTTGTCATTGACGACGTCAGGCAACGGTTGATCTTCGATGGTGACATCACCAACAACGTATTTGAAAATCGGTTGGCGAAGTTTGTCGAAACGATAACCTTTGAACTTTGGACGCTCATCGACTGAGAATTTAGACGGCCACTGATCGGTGACTGGCTGGGAGCTGAAGACGATGCCGTCGTGAAGCTGCAAAATATTCTCACCCAGCGGTGCTTCGAATCCTTGCCCGCGACCGGTCCAGTGCCGCGACGCGTCGATAAAGTTCTCTTGCCAAAGAATCGCCATCCGACAGTTCTCGGCGTCAAACGCAATGTTGGATTGTTGGGGATAGGCAACGCCGATTGCCCGGGCTCCGGCGCCTTTGATGAAGTTGCGATAGATCATCGGTCGATCGACGGCTTTGATTTCGAATTTCGCTCGCACAAGCCCCTTTGGTTTGGCCGCCCCTTCGCCATCTGCGAGGTATTTCCAAAGCGCGTCGATTTGTTTGTCAGCATCGCCGTCGAGCATGTCTGGATAATACGATTTTCCGCCCGGCCACGATTCAGGCATTCTGGTGCCGCGCCGAAATTTAGACGGCTTGAGCATGTACGCCTGAAACCAGTCTTTGCTCAGCCGCTGGGTCATCGTTGTTAAGTCGATTGACTGAACTCCGGTGGCTTTAAATTTGCCAAACGTGTGGCACTTGATGCAGGACAGCGCTTCTTCGCCAGCCAAAAATCGGCCGTGAGCTTTTACTTTTCGTTCTGGTTCGCTCTGAGTGACATTGATCGGTTGGCCGAGTTTGTCGACGGCGATCAATTCGTCGACCAGTTCGCCAAACACGTTCTTGCCGCCAAATTTCGGCATTCGCGTCAGCATATAGGGCCGGCTTTTGATTCCCTCATTGAGAACCTTGCTGAGCCACTGCGGATTGAGTTTGGCTCCCGCCGATTTGAGTGCCGGAGGATGTTGGCCTTCGTCTCCCATTTCGATTTGCGTTCCGGTGAACCATTCTTTGCGTCCAAATATCTCGTAGGAATCGCCAGTAACATCGACAACGCCGCCGAGAATCGAGTCGTTGGTTTCGCGATTGTGACAGGCGTAGCAATTGAGCGTCAGAAGTTTTTCGTGGATGACCTGGCCGGGATTGACAGGGCCAGGTGGTGGATTCTTGAGTCGCTTAATCGCAGCGGTGAGACATTTGACTTGGTGATCGGTCAGCCCAAACTGAGGAGCGTCTTGTGCACCCGAGAGACAACCGACTTCGACGTTTACTTCCTTGATCGGCTTGGCTGCAACTGCAGTCGAGTTCAAAACCGCGCCGTCGACTTTCATTTCGTGGCAACTGGCACAACCGAGATCTTGAAAGTGCAACTTGCCGGCGACCGCCTTTTCCGGGTCCAAAACAAAAGCGTCCTTGTCCGATGCGGGCGGTTGTTTGGTCGTTTGCATCAACGTTTGTAAACCAACTCCGTCGAGCCCATCACCGAAGACTTGAACTTCGAGTTCTTTGCCGCCGCCTTTATCGAAGAATTCGATTCGGACTTCATGAGTCCCAGAGGTGATTCTCACCTGATTGGCTTCCTTGAACTGCATGCCGTGAATGCCGTCATTGGTCACAATCGTTTGACCGTCGATGATCAAACGCGACCCGTCATCAGAGCCGAGTCGAAACTTGTATTTCGCGTTTTTGGTGGTGATCCAATATCCGGTATACACAACACCAAAGTTGTCTTTCTTGTCACCGACGAGCAAGTCGAATCCATTTGAGATGCCGGTCGATTTTGGTTTAAGCTGATCAAAATCGGGAAGCTGCTCCCAACTGCCTTCGTAGTAGGCGAAATTGGTTTTTGATACCACGACGGCATTGCGGAGCAGATAAGCCGCGATTCGACTCGCTTCGGTAGCATCCAAGTTGAACTGAGGCATCCGTCCCGACGGGCGAACATGCAACGGATTCTTGATAAAGTTTGTCAATCCGCTGACGGTGTACTTCGTTCCCAAGTCGCCTAGAGGAATCGAAGTCTCGATGTGTACGTCTTTGTTTTGAGGATCGTGACACGCGACGCAGCCGATCTCGTGGTAAAGCTTTTCGCCTTGTTGGATCGCCGCTGCGCTAACGCCTTGTTTGGAGGCTTCACCGCTGGAGGCGAGAAAATGTGCGATCGTCTCGGCGATCTCCGATTTTTCCCGGTCTGACTTTCCTGCCAACACGTTGGGCATCGTCGTGCCGGGTTTACTGGTATGTGGATCGCTAATGAAACGGGCAAAGTGTTCGGGGAACACGCGGCTGCCGACGTCAGTCAAAATCGGAGCCTGTTTCGGCTTCATCGACCAACTTGATTCGCCTTGATGACAAGACATGCAGTTGAGTTCGTTGAGCAACAATTGCCCGTGATCGGCGTTGGTGAATTCTTCGACTTCTGCAAATCGCTGGTAACCGGGAACGATTGGAGCGTGGTCATCAGCGGCAACGCTCGTGCTCAGGCAAAGCAATATGACGATCGCTGCTGATAGTGCGTAAGCGTCGCTCGCCAGCTTTGTTGGGATGATGTTCATATACTTAGTTTGAGATTTCCAGGCTCTTTCGTTCGCGAAGGCACTTTTTTAGAACCGCTAATGAACGCTGATTAACACAAATGACATGAACGAGTTTAATAGCGTCCAATAGCGCTTATCAATAGTTGCCAATCAGCGGTTACCAAAACGTGCCGCAACAAATTCAGGACTGAGATGGCTTTTTGCATGACGGATTGCCTGGGGATTATTGTGTGAAATGCTCTGGTTCCAATAGATTTTCAAATTGTGCTGCTTCTTTGTTCATGGATTTGGTTCCATTGAGCCCCTTTGAGGTTAAAGCTCGAGTTGCTTTCTAATACTATGCAAACCGCCCTCGAACTGCCAGTAAGTTGACTTCCGATTCACAGTCGTTCTTTTGCTCAATGCAGACACAAGCACATAATTCAGACGACGAGAAACTCGGCGCGACCGAAACAGGACGGGTTGCACAATCGCGATCATCCGAGACTCAGGCCGATTCGTTGCCAAAACCAGTTTGGCAATCGCTTTCCAAATCATACGGAGACGCGATGCGTCGCTGGACGTTGCCGTATCGAGTTCGGCGTCGAGCGCGCCAACGCCATCCAGTTCAGGATTTCTTGTTCATCTATTACCGCTACTCAACCAAGAAGCTTGAGTGTTGGCATCCAGGGTTAAAAATTTGTCTGCAAGACGCTGCAGGCCATCAACGTCAGTTTTCCAAACAAGCATACCGCCAGGTCGGTAATGATCTTGTCTGCGACCCTGGATTATTGAGTCCAAAGTTGCGAACCAGTCTGGGATGGATCGTAGATCTGCTGCGAAAAACTCAAAATCAGCGTCCAAATTTTTCGTGTCTCGGTTTGCATGAATGGGCGATGGTCTATCGTGGAGAGGAAGTTCGGCATGAGAAGACAGCCAAGCTACGGTTAAGCCAATCCGAAATAGATGCGGTCGTCGAAAGTCGATCACTAACGTGCACGCATTATGATGCGTTTCGGTTTTACGCGATTGATGCCAAACCACTTAACCGGATGCAGTTGACGCTTGATGATCGTCCCAGTCAGGAACAACCAGGCTGCATTCATGCGAACATGGATCTCTATAAATGGGCATTTCGTTCGATGCCATGGATTGGAAGCGACTTGCTCTCGCGGTGTTTTAGTTTGGCGATGTCTGCCCGCGAGATTGACATGCGAGCTAGTCCGTATGACCTATCGTATCTTGCCGACGGCGATCAGTATCCACCGATCAAAATCGAGACTCCTGCAGGTCGGGCTCAATACGAGCTTTGCCAGAGAGAGATCGCCGACCAAGCCAGCGGGTTGAGGCGAGAGCTGATTTCTAAAATCGAATTAGTTCTTCAAAGCGCCGCGTTGGCTAGATCAACCGGATAGCGGTAGCCACCAAGCCGCAGTTTACTTGAACCAGTCTGCCACGTGCGGACTGATTTGCCCGTCTGGTTTCCCGGTCGTCTCGTCTTGGGCTTCGAATTGAAGCGTCTCGTATCCTACGTGTTCCAGAGCTTTCAGAGTCATGTTGCTGATAAATGCTTCTTCGGTAATCCAGCCGGTCATGACCTCGTGGCGAAGATCTTTGCCAGAAATATTTGAGACGATACCCGTGTCTTCCTTTCCCCCGTTGGCTTCGTCCCAGTGACTTAAGTCGGTTCCTCGACCGCCCTCGGTTTCAACCGGCACGACTTTCGCATTGGGATTCCCAAACTCTTCCCGGTAAGCCGTAACTGCGGAGCGCTGGGTATATTGGCCCTCAGCATTGAGGACCCGCACCGGAGACATGCCCCACAGGTTTCCAAACCCCATGATATGAAACGTCTCATGGACCAGAGTTACCATTTGAAGTTTTGAGCCAGGTTCCATATCAGCGGTGTCGAATTTGATCCATCCACTGGTTGGTAAAATGCGATCCTTCGAGGTTTTCATACCAACGATCTTGGAAGCGGCTTTCGCGCGGCCCTTGCCATCAAACTCTTCGAAGACCAATTCGATCTCAAGTTTCTTGACGACTTGCTTGCCATCCTTGTCAACTCCGTTTCGATAACCAGGCACCAGACTTTCGATATTCTTTTCGATTTTGGCGATGGTGGCGGCTTGGGCATCCGTTAGACCTTCGTATTTGTAAACCAAGTCGAAAGGAATTGTGTCTTTGGCCTTTTTGACATCGTCTGCCTCGTTCTTCTCAACTGGCATGGGCTTTTCGCCCTCTGAATCCTGTTTCTCCGCCAGCAACTTATCAATGGCCTGATTTAATTTTTCACCATGCAGGTTCTTGAATCGAATAATGCCCTTGGCATCAATGACATAACCTGTTGGCCAAGTTCCGACGTTCCACGTTTCTGAAATGGGGCCGGATGTTCCCAAAGGTCCATTCCAGAAACTGCGCCACGTGATTTCTTTCTCCTTAACGACTTCACGTGTCTTTTTCAAATCCGTATCACTGTTAATGCCGATCAACGCAAACGGCTGGTCAGCATAATCTTTTACGAGCGACCGCTCGTGAGGGTACTGAGCCCGGCACGGTCCTCACCAATCGCCCCAAAAACTCAACACGATCACCTTCCCTTGATAATCGCTCAGCTTGAATTCGACGCCGTCAAGATCGGAGCCTTCGATTTCGGGTACCGGCTGACCGATCGCCAGTTTTGCAGCAAAGTCCAGTTTCTCCATGTGCTTGCCAATCGTAACACCGCGACGAACCTTCACCTCCGCGTATTCGTCCTTTAACGCCTTGCGCAGTTCAGCAAGTTCGGCTTTGACTTCATCACCAGATTCGGATTCCAGCAACAACTTGTAAAGCTCAAACGCAGCGGCGCCGCGCGTCTGGTCATCCGGGCTTTTCTTCGTAATTGCACGCAAGGTGGTGATGGCTTTTTCACGTTTCATCAGACGGGGCATTCGCGGCACGTGACCTCCTAGCAAGTCCGATTCGGGATGATGCTCAACCAAACGATCAAAAAGCCCGCTGTAGCCCAAACGGAAACTGTTTTCTGACCACCAGGAGAGCATTTCCAAAGCGTCCTTTGAGGCCGGATCAACGTCGATCATCTCCATTACCTTTTCGCGGAAGGGAGTAAGGGACGTTTTTTCCTTCATCAGTTTGAATCGCTCTTTGGGAGTCGCGTTGCGCAGTTTGGCTTTTTCTTGCTCCTGGAGTTTGTCGAATGCGGCTTTAAGTTCCTTGAACTCGTTGACCTTTGAAAGATCAGGCGCGTCGTCTTCAGCAACGGTGTCTGCTTCCGGTTCTTGTTCGGAAACTGTGTCTGAAACAGTCGCCTTGGCAACCGCAGCAGCCAACTTCGAAGGCTGTTGGAAATCCAAACATGAAAAGATGAGTAACAAAAACAGAATTCTGCGGATTATCATGTGGTTACTTTTGATTAAAGGCCGTGAAATTATGTAGGGAAATTCCGCTCAATCGTTGATTTACGAGGTTTCCATTCACAATTCACGAAAGTCGGAGACAACTGTCGAATTTCAGACGTGGTAGTTTAATTAGTTTTCTTCCTTTGTCATTCAAAGGACCGAAAATTCGACTCAAATAGAGGAATGGAATGGCAATCTGTCACGTTCGTGGACTCTATGAAGTTGGCTCTGAGCAGTCTGGATGACCAAAATTTGCCTAATGGGGCGGGGAAAGAAAGATTGCTCAATCCTAAACTTTAAGAAGTAACGCCGCACAATAGTGTATGGATTCGCACTTAGGGAAAAGCTTCAATTCAACGTCCATCGGTTGAAGGCCCTGAGCGGGCATTTTACTGAAATCCTCCAAATAATCCCCCCAAGCATTCAACACAGCATATACTCGGTAATCCGCACCTTTGACAAACCGCTTTTCCGAGGGTACTTTCCCAGGTCCCTCCAATCGTCAAATGATGTCTCACTTTTGACACCGAGTTTTGCATAGAGATTTCAACTAAAAGGAAGAAGCAGAGAATGACTTTACCTAACGTGTTCAAATTATTCACTGTAACGCTTGTTGCGTTGGCGATGCCGAGCGTTACCAGTGGTCAGATAAGTAACGTTTCTATCTCGACACCGACGTCGGTGACCTCAGATTCAGATATCATTTCAAACGGCATGTTTGACTTCGCTATCAATTTTGGCGGATCAGATGTGACGGTCGGTTCTACTTTTTTTGAAGGTTTCGCTCCTCCTCTGTCAGCGACCGGCTTTCAAAGCTTTGCTTCGAGTGCTGGTGTATCGACAGGCGGCTCGGGGGTTTCGATAAACTCTGGAGGTTTTTTTACAGACCTTGTTTCGGTAAGTGATCCTGGCGTGTTCAATGCTACCGGAACAAGTGTTTCGACTGGGTTCGAGTCAGTCTTGGATTCGTTCACCGAGTCACCCGACGATCTTTTTTTCCAGGTTATTAATTTGCCTCTAAACCGCACTTATTCTATTCAAGTGTTCGTTAGTGACGATCGGGACGGAAGCGGAAGTAATTTTGCGTCCGTTGGAGCTGTCGATTCTGCTACCTACTTATATGCTGACAGTGTTAGTTATGTCGTCACCGCTGACGTGGGTCCGATTCCAAATGATGGGGTGGGAATCGATTCGGAAATTCAAATTGATCTAAGACCAGATAATGGTCAAACGCAAGTAAACGCCATCGTTGTGCGAAGCGTAGCAACCGTCCCAGAGCCCACGGGAGTACTTGCGACGTCTCTTTTGGGGTTCGGCCTGCTGTTTCGGCGAAGGCGATAGAAAAAAATGGACTGATACCAGTAGCATCCGGTTTTATTTAAGTTAGGATATAGTCCTTGCGATCTTCTGCAATTGTGCAGCCAACCTTTAAATTATTTCACCAATCAGATAGGTTTCATCATGAAGTTACTAACAAGATTTGCGGCGTTTTTGCTCCTGACATGTTTTGTTTTTCAGCAGAGCGCAAGCGCTGATTTGACGATCACTTTGTCAGAAAATACGGCTGACGGTTCAACTAACATTGAGTTTAATGGTACCGGTGATTTGGTCTCGGCTGGAAATTTTAGCTACGATGCTGCGGCGGGTGTAGATTTCGTATCGGGATCTGTCGTTGGCACGTTTGGTTCTACAACACCGACGATTGCAGGTGGTTCAACTTTCAATACGATTTCTTTTAACAACGCTTTTGGCGCGTTTCTGCCGGAGAATGTCACGTTCGGCGATCCAGGCTGGGTCGTAGGTCAACCCTTAAACACCGCTAATGGGCAGGTGTTCAACCTGAGTGATCTTCTATTCAGCAATTTCATTGTGGGCACGTACAGCCTGACACCATCCCCCTTCGACGATGGCGATGTTGTTGGAGCTGCTCAGTTGATTATTGTCGAAACATCCGCCGTTCCAGAACCTTCCTCAATGCTCGCCTTGGGCGTTATTGGCCTCGGGATTTTGGTCCGACGACGGCAGGCTTGATTGTCGAAGTTGAAAAGAAGCAATTCAGAAGAAATGATAGCCGGAGTCGGGAGACTTCGGCTTTTCTTCTTTAGTCTTATTAGAATTCTGGGGGTCGTGCGACTCCGACGCCATAAACAATTGATTTGGAATACGATCTTCAATCCGAACAGACGCTGCTGGACGATTTTACTCGGCTTTGGGATGTGGCCGACAAGATCTGGGAGCGAGAAGATGGCACGGCCCCGTTTGCAGCCTACGTCAGTGCCGACTATATGGCAGTTTACCAGCAGCTAAAGTCGCTTCGCGATCAGGTTGAGACATTCCTCGAATGGGGATCGGGGCTGGGTGTGGTGACCATCATGGCCAGCCGAATGGGTTTTGATGCCAGCGGAATCGAAGCTGAATCAACCCTGGTCGATTATTCGATTGATTTGGCGAGCAGGTTTGATTGCTCTGCGAAGTTCGCTCACGGTAGCTTTATTCCTGACGCGTTCACTTGGGATCCGTCTCAAGGCGACGAGTCTGAGCGGACGGCGATTGATTTGCCGGCGGGCTATGAGCAATTGGACTTGGACCTCAGAGACGTAGATTTGGTGTACGCTTATCCCTGGCCAACTGAGCACCCGCTATATCACAACATCTTAAACGAGTTTGGTGCCCCAAATGTCAAGCTGTTGACTTACGATGCCCGCGAAGGGATCGGTTTGGTGCAGCTAAACGAAAGTTAATTTGCCTTCTACGGAGATGGTATCCCAGGCTGACTTCTTGCGCCGTTTGAGGTTGCGTACTTATTGGTAACCCGACCAGGTTGTGATTTTATTAGCCGCTTGGACGATAGCCGGCTAGCGCCCAATGGCCCTTACTTTGTAGCGGTGGAGCGCAAGCTCCCCGGTTTTATTCAAGCGGAACTTTGAGAAACCGGAGGGCTCGCGCCCAAACGCTACAATTTTGCAGGCGAAGTAAGTGACTTTAGACGCGAAAGCTCCTGAGATGATTGCCATCGCGATAAACTCGGATTCAACGCGAATCGTAATTTCATTACATTGCCGGGATGAACTACGACGACTTTGACGAAGAACTTGGTCTGCGAGACTTATTGGCTCTCGACCGGACCATTCTTGCCAATGAACGCACCGTTTTGGCGTACGCTCGAACTTCGGTCATGGTGGGAGTCTCGTCGATCACGTTGCTGAAGATCTTTCCCGACAATCCGCTGGCTTTTTGTACGGGTGTCGCTTTGATTCCCGTTTCAATTTTGGTTGCTGCGATTGGCTTTCGACGCTTTGTTGGATTGTCGCGATCATTGCTCAAACGCCGAAGTCGCTCGACGACTGTTTAACGCCCCGTCCATTGGTGGTCTTTCAGTTTCTGGGATTTTTTGGAAACGTGCCCATTAGTTGGACAGCGTGACGTCACGCTGTCCAGTTAGGTTGCGTTTTAAATCAGCCAAAACAAAAAGAACAAGCTCTAAATTGGTTGTCGAAGATCCCTCTCTCGATTTCAATTGTGCTATTATGCGCCTCGCCGTGGGGGATTATTGAAGGCGTACCTGAAAACCCTAATTAGACCGCTTCTAATAGAAACAGAAGATGAAATATTTATTGATTGCGGTTGCGTGTTTGATTTGGATGGCGACCAATGTGTCTGCACAAGTGATTCCCAAGTACGATCTCGGCGGCGCTTCAAAGCCGCAGCCGCAATTGAAGTTGAGTGCTAAAGAAGGTCATTACAAGCGAGTCCACCAGACTTCGTTGCGCATGATTTTGCGGGGTGAGCTGGTGCCGACGCAGGAGTTTCTTGAGAAGTATCTCGTCAAAAATCCGCAGGACGCAGAAACGAGCTATATGCTGGGGATTCTTCATGCGCAAGCCGGCAGAATTGAGGATGCGACGGCGTCGATGAACAAAGCGCTTAAGCTCGGTTTGCCGGCTGGACGATTGATCGCCGGGCCGCGCGAGGTGCTCAAGCCACTTGCTGAAACCGATTTGATGAAGGCTTTGATAAAGGAACATTCAAATCGGCTTGTCCATGGCCCTTTGGTCGGCAACGTGAGCGGATCAACCGCTTCGTTTTGGGTTCGAACGGCGACCAGGACCAGCGTTCAAGTTTCGGTCTCCAATGTTGGCGGTGCCGAAGTTATCGCAACAAGCCAATCCGTCGAATCGAATCCACAAGAAGACTACACCGCAGTTGCCACTGTGTCGGGGCTTGAGCCGAACACCGAGTACGCTTACACGGTCAAACTCGATGGCACAGATTGTGTTCCTGAGAACAAGCAACAGTTCCGTACCTTGCCAGCCAAGGGTGCTGCTTCAAAATTCGTGATCGCATTTGGTGGAGGGGCAGGATACGTGCCGCCAAACGAACGGATGTGGAATACGATCGGGAGCTTTGATCCGCATGCCATTTTGCTTTTTGGTGACAACGTCTATATCGACGACCCCGAATCGGTTGTCATGCAACAGTACACCTATCATCGTCGGCAGTCCCGTCCGGAATGGCGAAATCTAACGGCACGTAGCCCCGTTTTTACGATCTGGGACGATCATGACTTCAGTACTGACGATAGCTGGGGCGGGGCCGACATCGACATTCCATTCTGGAAAAAGGACTGGGTGTTTCCGATCTTTCGTCAGAACTGGGCCAATCCTGGTTACGGTGGCGGCGACGAACAACCAGGTTGCTGGTACACGTTTCACATCGGCGATGTCGATTTCATCATGCTTGATTGCAGATACTATCGAACCAGTCCCAAAAACAAATCGGGAGAAGAGAAAACGATGCTGGGTCCGGTTCAAAAGAAATGGCTGAAGGAGCAATTGACCTCGGCCAAAGGAACTTTCAAAGTCATCTGTTCATCGGTGCCTTGGGATTTTCGAACCAAAGGCGACAGTAAGGATACGTGGAATGGATACAAAGAAGAACACGAAGAGATCCTGAGTTTTCTGGAATCCGAGAAGATCGAGGGCGTTGTCTTGATGTCGGCTGACAGGCATCGCTCGGATGCCTGGAAGATCTCCCGGCCAAACGGATACGATCTTTACGAGTTCAATTCATCACGTCTGACAAACCAGCACGTTCATCCTACGATGGAAAAGAAGGGGGCGATCTTCAGTTACAACGAGCCACAATCATTTGGCCTGGTTACGTTTGATACGACGGCTGATGACCCTCAAGTGACTTACGAAGTCGTCAACATCGACGGAGAAAAACCACATTCACTCACCGTTAGAAGAAGTGAGTTGAAGCCGAAGGACTAGTACTAGTAGCCCGCCAGAGCTGAGCTGACTAGTATTGCAAAGACGGAATAGAACCGCGAATAAACGCCAATGGACCCAAATGAAACCAGAATTTGTAGTCCCGTTTATTAGGGTTCACTCGCCGTAGAAAATTCAGCAGGCATTCTCACAATCAGGCACCTCTTAACTACTAGCTGGAAAACACCGCTTTGGTACTCGGTCGAAGCACGAACGTACGCGCGGTCCAACTCGGTCGACTTAAGTCGCCTGTAAACAGTTTGGGCACTGGCACCCAGTGTCGTCGCACGCGCGGGTGAGTTGGCTATCGAGAACTGTCGAAATTTGCATTTGGTCCAATCCAGTGCCTTGGCCCAACAGATTGTCCTGGTTGTCGACGTGTGCCAATCCCAGATTGTGTCCAATTTCATGTGCGGCAACTTTGGCAATGGTTTCAATACCTGAATCGGAATCGAGCAAATCGTCACCAACATGCATCGTGATTCCACTCCCATCGATCAAAGCCAATCCATTAGATGTGGATTCGGACTGGTCACCAAAGCCGGCCGCGATTTCAACAAAGTACATGTCGATCACCAGAGGATCGGAACTGCCGACACCGGCGGCATCGCCATTTTCAATGATCGCTCCTAGATCTGATCGTGGTCGCTCACCACCATTTCCGACATTGGCAAATGTGTTGTTCCAATGGTTGGTCGCCAGCCAATCAACATCGACTCCGGCAACGGCAAAGATCTTTTCAACTTCTGCTTTGATCAATTCTTCCTGAGTCGCGTTTCCAAAAAATTCGGCTTGGTTTGAGCCATCGCTGTTGGCAACCACAATCGGCTGGACAATTACACGTCGTCTGATTCCAACTGAGCTGGAAACAACACGATTGGCAAAACCAAGCGACTCTGAACCGTCGATCGTATCTCGTCCATCAAAAACGTGATCGGTGATCAGTCGCGAATCCGATCCATTTAGTGTGTAGCCGTCGCCGTTGAAACTCAGGCTGATACGGTCTGTACCCGCTCCGGCATCGACGGTGTCATTTCCCTGACCAGGTAAAATGAAATCGTTGCCGTCGTTTCCGATCAGGGTGTCATTACCCAGATGACCCGCGATAAAGTCGTTGCCTGATCCGCCAGTGAGTTCGTCATTTCCGTTCTGGCCATGCAATCGGTTCTCCCCGATTCCGCCCAATAGTGTGTCGTTTCCGTTACCACCATAAAATACATTGAGTCCACCGGCCCCGGTAATGGTGTCGTCACCATCATGGCCAAGAATCAGATCGGCTTGACTTGTTCCAGTGGTTCCTGCGACGCCTCCATCGCCGGCCCAGAGGATGTCGTTTCCATCAAGCCCGAAAATCTGATCAATACCGTTGCCGCCATAAATTCGGTCGACATCCGCACCGCCAAAAATAAGATCGTCTCCGTCGTCTCCGCGGATTTGGTTTTCTCCGTTGCCCCCAAAGATCCGATCATTGCCTGTGCCGCCCCAGATTCTGTCGGCTCCAAATCCACCGATGATTCGGTCCATACCGTCGTTGCCAAAAAGCGTGTCCTGTCCTGAGCCCCCATTGATGATATCGCTTTCGCTTCCCCCACGAAGCGTATCAGCTCCGCTTCCGCCCAAAAGCAATCCTTCGACGTTGGTGCCGTTGTTGAATGCATCGTCGCCACCAAAACCTATGAAGATGATTCGATCGACGTCCGCAACGGTAAAATCTCGATGCCCAACGCCGCTCAATGTGGCGCGAAAGGTCGTCGAGTCGACCTGAAGAAAGCTCCCTCCGTCATTGCCTGAACCACCCGCTACGGTCACTGTTCCAGAGGGTGAGTCAAAGAAGATCCCGGCCAATAATTGACGCGGTTCGAGTGATTCAAACGCCAGTCGATTGCCTGATCTCTGAGAAGATGCTCGTTTCTTGAAAGCAGGTTTTCCGAATCCGAATATGCTCTTGAACATGCGTAGGCCTTTGATGCTGAGTCGAAGAAGAGACTTCAGACATCTAGGCAAACAACATGCCTGTGCGAATCTGGCACAGGCGTGAATCGGTTTGAATGCTCACAAGGCCGCATTATTTGCAGGCGTTTTAAGCGATTAAAGACGATCAGGGGCGACGAACGTCAAGTGAAATGAGCCACCCGAAGGGCTCGAAATTTGGACTGCAAGGCCACCCGATGTTGTGAAAACTCATCACCTAATGATGAGCAAACGCAACACGTATGTTGTGGTTGCGTTTCATAGACCTCACCGCGTTACTGGTCGGTGAACCCGGGGATTTTGGCCGCAGTAATCAGGCTACGGATTTCGAAGAGACGTCCTTCATCGTAAGGAGTCAGTGGTTGCACGCCCCAGATTGGGCCTGGCCAAGCTGGGTCTGAAGCGAACCGAACGACGTGATGAAGGTGAAGCTGAGGAGTAATGTTGCCTAACGCGGCCACGTTCAGCTTTTCCCCTTCAAAGACTTTCATGATCGCGACACTCAGGGCGCGCGACTCGGCCCAAAGCTCATCGAAATCGGATTCCGTTAGATCAATCGTGTCGCGAATGTTTTTGCGTTGTGGAACTAGAACGAACCAAGGGTACGCCGAATCGTTGATCAACAAAACCTGACATAAAGAAAAACGTCCCAGATAGATTCCGTCTCTGGCAAGATCGGGATGCAGTTCAAAACCCATTTGTATTCCTTGCTCGCGATTTGCCGTGCATGCAAATAGAGTTCTTGCGGACTATACAACAGGTAATCGAAGCGCCCGCGCTCTGATTGATCTCCTCCAATTTAGCTTAGCATGACCGATTGAACAGAACTGTGAGTGCTCATTCAAAGTTTAACAGGGCCGTCCTTGGGCAAACTGGGCAGTCCAAACGAGTCGATCTTGTGGCCCATCGCGTGCGAGATCGCGAGCCAAAGCCGATCAGTTGATACTTTGTTGACTTTTGTGAAGCGTCCCATCTCGAAACCGAATCCACCGCCAACGATCACCATTGGAAGATTATTCAACGAGTGAGAATTTCCGTGGCCCAGTTCATTGGTCCACAGCACGATCGTATTCTCGAGCATCGATTGATTGGTGCCAGGTTCTTTCGTTTCTTTGAGCAGCTTGCAAAGGTAAGCCACCTGTTCACAATACCAGGTGTTGATGCGAGTCAGTTTCGCCTGAGCGTCTTTGTCTTTGTCGGGACGGTGAGAAAGCTGATGATGTCCTTCGTTCACATCGAGCCAACGCATTCTCTCTCCACCGACCGATTTGGTGTACTGAAGCGTTGCAATACGATTGAAGTCATTGACGAATGCGTTGACCATGAGATCAATTTGCATCCGGGACAATTCAGGCATGTTCTTGTTTTCGTCGGAAACGTCAGGCGAAAGTTTGATCGGTGGCGCGTTGAGCACGATATCCCCTGAACCCGAAAGTTGTGTTCGAGCTTTTTTGACGTTGCCTAGATGTTGCGCTAGTAGCGCCCGATCGCGGCGATCGTTTAGTTGCCGAGTCTTGCCGATGTCTTCTTGAATCAGGTCCAGCACCTTGAGCAGGTTTTCCTGGTCTTCTAGCTTTCCATACAGTTTCGAGAACATAGTGTACGGATCACTGAGCGGCGCGATCGGTTGATTGGGTCCGCCATAAACCATTCGAGTCCACGGATTTGCTTGATCAGGAACGCGAACACCAAACTCAAGCGATCCAAATCGTGTCTTGGTCTGTTCGTTTGATTGCAGAAAATTCTTGATCTCCTGATCGATAGAGATTCCTTTGCACCAACCAGCTGGACGGTTACTACCACCTTGAATATTCCCTGGAAAAAGTTCGTTCGATGTCAGCAGCGCGCTCATGCCGCGCATGTGACCGTCGCCATCACCGCGAATCTTATTGCAGATGCCATGCACAACAAGCGTTTGCTCACGGAATGGCTCAAGCGGCTTGAGTACTCGATCCATTTCGAATTCCGGCCCCTCGGTTTTGGGCCAGAACCCGTCCCTTACCATTCCGTTTGGCGAAAATATGATCACCAGTCGCTTCTTGATTTTTGGGTCAAACGATACGGGCGCAATGGTGCTCAATCCAGGAATGTAGGAGCTGGCAAACGCTTCGGTACCGGTCACCAAACCGGCACCAAGTGCGGCTGTTGTATGTTGCAGGAATCGTCGGCGGTGCATTTTCAATTCTCCGGTGGCCCGTCGATTACGACTTTTGCCATCTCAATGAGCAATGATTGAACATTGAAGTTGTTTTGTTTGAATTTTTGGTGAAGCCGATCCAGCTGATTCGGTTGGCCCTTGGCTTTGCTGTCAAAAGCATTGATCGGCTGATTGACGTAGTAGTGAAACAATTGCCGAACAAAGCTCTTCTGTGCCATTTCATTATCGGCAATAAACTCGGCCAACTGTCGTGCGCCGGCCAGTTTGACGGCTTCTCCATCTGGTGTCTTGTAGACGGATGTTACATCGATCGGCTTTTTCTTGTCCTTGGTGCGGAATCGCCCAACGGCGTCATAGTGTTCCAGGCTGAATCCCAGCGGGTTGATGATACTGTGACATGCCATGCAAGCAACTTCTCGCGTCTGATGTTCGACTCGCTCGCGCGTTGTCATCTTGGGATCGAATGCTTCGGTCAGCGGCGAAACTGCGGCGACCGGTTGTTTCAGGCTTCGGCCAAGCAGGTTCCGAGTCACGAAAACGCCTCGGTGAATTGGGGAGCTTTCGGTGTGATATGCCAGTCCGCTCATCAGGTACGGGTGTGTCAGAATTCCGGCCCGTTCTTTGGGATCAACACCAACGCGGCTGAACTCTTCCTGCTTCGCCTCGAGCTGATAATAGTTTGCCAGCCGTTGGTTGACGAACAGGTAGTCGGCCAAAAACAAATCACGGAAATCGGACTTTTCGCTCCAAATGACGTGATCAAGGAACAAGTCGAGACTGTTGCGCAGGTCAAACACAATCTCTTTGTTGAATTCCGGGAATCGTTGTTCGTCCTTGGTCGCTTCGGCGGCTTCTTCGGTTTTCAACCAAAAGTGAAAAAAGTCTCGAAGCTTTTGTTTGCTCCGAGGGTCGATGAGCATGCGTTTGAGCTGACGATTCAAATGTTTGTTGTTGCTGTTGGGATTTTTGACATTGAAGAGTTTTCTTCCAGCAGCTAGTTGGAATAGCTGTTTGTCCGGTAAGGAATCCCAAAAGAACAACGACAAACGACGTGCCCGTTCGAAGTTCTTGTTTCGTTTTTGAAGTTGTGGATAAAGAAATCGTGGCGATTTCAAAGCCAGAAGTACAACGCGTTTCACACTGTCGTTAATTGACAGGTTGTCAGTGAAATGTTGGTGGACAAAAAACTTTTTCTCTTGGTCTGACAGATTGCTTACGAACGCCAGTTCGACAAACTTGACACAGAACGCTCGAACTTTCTCACGGGACTTGACATCGGTCTTTCTCGTTCTTGCCAAATCGAAGATGCGGTCAGAAATCCAGGTCGCGGTTTCCAGCGCCGCCGTGGTGGTCGCGTCGTCCCAACCTCGCGACACACCGACCCCCCGTTTGAATCCGGAACTGGCATCGTCTGGCGGGAACCGATTCGAAACGACGGCGACTTCATTGGTACCAAAATCGACAAAGACGTCTGGTGGGACTGGCGTCAGAATTCCGTGAGGCGTCTTCCACAGCAATCGCATCGTGGCCGACTTTTCCTCGAAAGCGAACATCTCCAACTTAATCGTATAGATTCGACCAGCTAACAGGTGAACTTTCGCCGTGTGGTTGTATCCTTTACCGGAGCTAACCCAGCGGTCAATCAGCGGCGTTTCGGGATCGTTAATGTAAAGCTTAAATCCGTTTTTGCTTTGAACTCGAAAATGGTACTGTCCGGTTTCGGGCGCTATGATCCCACCATTCCACGACGCACTAAATCCAAGCCCTCTCTTGTCACGTCGATTCTTGTCTTGCTTGATGCCTTTGTATTTTCCGTCGGCGCGAAAATGCTGTACGCCCTTGGCGAAATCAATGTTGGCATCAGTCTGTGTCGAAATTTTCTTGTCTCGTGTCAAGTAAGTCGATGCAAAATACTCAGCCTTGAGCCCACGTTTGTTTGGCACTTTGGTCGGCTTTCCAAACGAACCAACCAAGTCCGCAACTGATTCACGATATTGGCGGACTGTGAGGTGGGCCAGCTCGACACGAGCTTTGTTGTTCCGCCGCTGAGCCGCCTCGGAATAGAATTTTTCATGTACGTACTTCGCGACCAGCAGAGCTTCTTTGGCCACGCATTTGTCGGGATCTTCTTCTGGCATCGTATCGGAAATCAATTCCGCCAGTTCAGAAACCGCCAGATCGCCGGTCAGTTTCTCATCGTAGTGATCTGGATGTCCTTGGCCTTTATCGCCGTGGCAACTAGCACATTGCGCCACATAGATTTTCTGGCCTGATCTCAGGTCATCATCCAGCGCACTTGCCGCCGGTATCTCGACCAACAGACAAGTTGCGATCGTCGCTGATAGCGCCAACCCAATCCGGGTAATGTTGTTGAAGATGGAGTTTCCGTCAGGCATATTTTGATTGGAGTCAGGGATGGAGTCAGGAATTGTTTGCTCTTCTATATGATGCTCATTACGACTTAATATTGCACGTCAAAATTGGTGCCGGGCGATTATCAGCCACAATCATCGCTGAATGGTTCGTTGGGTTGCCCAGATGTTGGCCGGATTACAAATGCGATATTGATTTAATCCACGCAGTCCAGCCTGCGATCATTATCGAGATAACCGTCATCCGAAGAAAAAGGTCTTTGGTCGTAAATCTCAGCCTGCCTACTGTCTTGGCTGATTCGATTGTGGCCTGAAACTCTTTTCCGGATTCAGATTTAAGAAATTGCAAGCCCGCCAGGTACGCTCCCGCTGCGCCCATAGGCGCTGTTATGAGTGAAAACAAAAACATGCCGCAGATCGCGCCGACTAAACCTCCGGTAAGTGTTGCCACAATGATGGGGCGGCCAAGCCACCAAAAGGTCCAACAGATAACACCGACATGAAGGAAGACAAGCAGCCCAGTCCCTCCCGCCCAAACCAATCCAAAAAAGAGCGCATAAAACGGAGCCACCGGGTTCTCGGCGATTGCAAACAGACCCAAGCCTGCGCCGAACAAGCCGCCAGCAAAAGCGGTGCCCGCCCAAGTTGAAATCCAGAACGTCGCCCAGTGCAGCAGGTGTTGCCCGGGAGGACTCTGATAGGTAGCGACGTCTTTTTTCGTCTCCTGATTCTTCTCGATCGATGGCGAATTGTCCTCGGTTCCAAACGACTCGCAAGGCATTGGATTTGGTTGGGTCGGCAAGTCGTCGTTCATGGTTGGCCCAATCGCGGATTCAAGACTTCATTAATGCAAACCGAAACCGTGTTGCCACAATAACGCTGGTGCCCAAAATTCTTGCGTTCAAAGCTAACGCGTCAAATCTTGGACCACTTTGGAAGCCGCCGCCATGCCGAACGCCGCAGTAACGAAACCAGCCGTCCCATAGATCATCCGGCGTTTCTCACATTCATGCGGTGACTCTTCACCGTGCGGGCAGATGCAACGAAATCCATCTTTGTCCCAGCTGGGCGATTCCGGCTGGCGAGACGGTTCGGCTGAATAAACAACCGGCAGTCCTACGTGCTTGGTCGTGTCGAAGCCGCGTCGGGAAAGCTCTTTTCGAACAACCTTTGCCAGCGGATCAACCCGTGTGTTACTGATGTCGTCGATGCGAACCTGTGTTGGGTCGAGCTTTGCCCCTGAACCAGTGACGCTAACAACTGGAATGTTGTTGCGCAAACAGGTCGTCAACAGGTGAAGCTTTGCCGTCACGTTGTCAATCGCATCAACAACGAAATCGGGTTTTGGTGTCAGCAGCGCCGATGATGTTGTCGGGTCGTAGAACGCTTGAACTGGATCGACAGTTACGTCCGGATTGATCGCGACGACACGCTGGGCCAAAAGGTTGGCTTTCGATTGTCCGACCGTTGCGGGAAACGCTTGAAGTTGCCGATTGACGTTGGTCACACAAACGTCATCAAAATCCACGATTGTTAAACTGCCAATTGCCGAGCGAGCGAGTGCTTCGACGGTATAGCTACCCACGCCTCCAAGTCCAAACACGGTGACGTGTGAACCCAGGAGTTTCTTAACGCCGTCTTCGCCGACCAGACGTGCCAGTCGGTCCCAGCGGCGGGCAACCCGCTCGATGGTTTGAGTTTGGGATGGCGTTTGGGTGTCGGGTTGGCCTGAGTCAATGGCAGGGCCGTTTGCAGAGCTGAGCCGCTGCTCAAGTCGAGCATCTTCCCATGGCCGAACTTGTCGACGAGTTCTGGGTAGACCAAGTTCAGGAGTCGCAGTCCCGGTTTGTTGAGCGCTGAAATCACCATCGAGTTGATTGTTGGCTCGAGGTGTGCAGTGGTCACAAGAGTCGGAGGTCTGGCCGCTACATTGAGTTGAATCGGAGCTTTTCATCGCCACAATGTATCAAATACTTAGTTGTAGGATAACGTCAGCCAGCAAGGGTATCGTAAGCGAAATCGTTTCCGAAGTCACGGTAACCCGACGCGTTAGCGAGGGACGTCCCTCGCTAACGCGTCGGGTTTTGATTTTACTAGCCGTTTGGGCGCTAGACCAATGGCCCTTACTTTGTAGCGGTGGAGCGCAAGCTCCCCGGTTTTATTCAAGCGGAACTCTGAGAAACCGGAGGGCTCGCGCCCAAACGCTAAAATTTTACAGGCTCCTTTTTCAGCGCGGCGCCGGGCGCTTCTAAGCAATGATCTCTTTGATGACTTCACCACCAAATTGGCTCAGCTGCTTGTAGCGACCTGCGTGTAGATAAGTCAACTTGTTGTCATCCAGCCCCAACAAATGCAGCAGCGTCACGTGAAGATCTCGAATTGGATGCACGCAATCGACTGCTTCGGATCCAATTTCGTTAGTGCCACCAACGATCGTTCCGCCTTTGACTCCGCCACCGGCTAGCAGCATTGTCATCGCATCTGCGTTATGACCACGACCGATCGAATAGACTCCGCCTCGTTTGTTGTTATCTGGTGTTCGGCCAAACTCTCCCGTCCAGATGACCAGAGTGTCGTCAAGCATTCCGCGGGATTTGAGATCAAGGATCAACGCAGCCATCGGTTTGTCGACGCTTTTGATACGAGCCGAATGGCCACGTTCGAGGTAATCATGGCTGTCCCAGCCGCCACTGAAAATCTGCACGAATCGAACTCCCTTTTCAACCAGCCGGCGAGCCATCAAGCATTGGCGACCGAAAGCCGCAGTTTCCTTTTCGTTGAGGCCATACATTTCGTGGATGTATTCCGGTTCGGCGCCGATGTCGATGACTCCGGGGACTTCGGTTTGCATTCGATAAGCGAGCTCGTAACTCTCCATCCGCGCCGCCAAATCCTGGTGCGAAGGATGTTTCTTCGCATGTTGCTCATTCAAAAACGAAAGCTGATCCAAAAACGCCCGTTGATGGGCCCGCGATTTGAACTCAGGAGACTTCAGATCAAGAATCGGGCTTCCTTCAGGTCGCAGCCGCGTGCCTTGAAAATGCGCAGGAAGAAAACCATTGCTCCAATTAGTTGAACCGCCCTGCGGCATCGCAAGTTCGGTCATCACGACGTAGCCGGGAAGGTTTTGATTCTCCGAGCCCAGCCCGTATGTCGCCCACGAACCAACTGACGGATCGCTGCCGAGTCGGCTACCAGTGTTCATCTGGAAGAGGGCCTCTGGATGATTCAATGATTCAGCCGTACAGCCACGGAAGTTACATAACTCATCGGCAACGGCGGGATTGGCCAGGTATTTCCACTGGTCGCACATCTCAATACCCGACTGTCCGACTTTGTTGAACTTGAACGGGCTACCAACGAAAAACTTGAAACCGTTGGCCAGACTGCGTGTTGATTTTGACTCGGTTTTGTGAAGCCGATTCAGCTCGGGTTTTGGATCGAACGTGTCCATGTGACCGGGACCGCCTTCCATGAACAACATGATCACGTTCTTGGCGCGCGGCGTTGTCATGGCCGGCTTGGGTGCCAATGGGCCTGCCTCGTCAGCGCCTGATGCGGCAGCGATTTGGTCAGCGGCAAGCAAATCCGTAAGGGCAAGCGACCCCAGAGACGCTCCCAAACCATACAAGAAATTTCGCCGGGAAATTTCTGCATGACGTTGGGCGAGAAAGGACTGCGGACTGAATTGATTCATGACTGATTCTCAGGATCGATTGTTTAAATATGTTCGATTGTTTAGATAAGTCTGATTCCAGTCGTAGCGGAACGGCGCAAGCCGTCCGGTCGAGTTTTGGACGATCGGGAAACCGGAAACCGTAGGGCTTGCGCCCGGAAACCGTAGGGCTTGCGCCTGGAAACCGTAGGGCTTGCGCCCTAACGCTATAAATTAAACGCTATAAATTAAACGCCATAAATTTGATAGGGAATCACTTTGAACATGCTCTTGCTCTAATACAGATACATAAACTCGTTGCTGTTAAACAGCATCAAACACAGATCGGCCAACGCTCGCGTGTCAGCATCAACATCGGCAGCTTTTTTGTCCGCAATGTAGTCTTCAAAGACGGGCAAAATCTCTTCGTACTCAAATGGCTTTCCAGTGAACTCTTCAACCAACGATCGCGTGATCTGGGTTGGGTAAGTCACTGGTTTTGGTTCAACGGACTGATGATAGTCCTGCATCGACTTGACGTACTCAATCGTTTTCTCCGCTTCTTTTTCGGAAGGCTCACGACCAAACGCCAGTTCGAATGCGGAGTGGATTTGTGAACCCAGCGAATCGTTTTCTTTCTGCAATCGCAGCGCAAACGCGATCGCTCGGTCGCCCATCAAATCGCTGTTCATCAACGTGAACGCTTGTGGCGAAACGGCAGCGACATCGCGGACTTCACATGAATCGTTTGGATTGGGTTGATTGAAGGCCTCCAAAAACGGATCGGCTTGTCCGCGAACACGATAGGCGTAGATGCTGCGGCGGTTGCGGACTTCCGGTTCGCGAGACGGCAGATACGCTGGCGCGATAGAGAACTGAATCATTCGAGGTTGCAACGCGACCTCCATGTTGATCTCAGGCATGACGGGAAGCCCACCGCCGTTGGGATTAAGTTCGCCGGTAACCCTGAGCATCGCGTCGCGGATTTCTTCCGCCGTCAAACGCTTGGTCGGAAAGTATGCCAGCAAATCGTTGTCGGGATCTTTAACCAGTAGCGATTTCATTTCTGGATGCTCGCTCGTCTGGCGGTATGCCTTGGACATCATGATTTGCTTGTGAAGACGCTTGATCGTCCAACCGTTTTCGACGAAGTCGACCGAGAGCCAGTCAAGCAGTTTTGGATGAGTTGGCTTGGCCCCTTTGGCTCCAAAGCTGTTGGGGTTGCCAGCCAGTGGTTTGCCAAAGTGATGTTGCCAGATTCGATTCACAAACGAACGAGCAGTTAACGGGTTTTTTGGATTCGCGATCCACTTGGCAACTGCAAGTCGACGACCGTTGATATCACTGCCAATCACATAAGGATCTTTCTCCGATCCATTTTGTTTGGTTTCGGTTTTCGGTTCAACAGGCAAGCCCAACGCGCTGATTACGCCAGGCTGAACCTTATCGCCTGGAGCTTCCACCGCGCCACCGTTAAAGATGAAACTGACCATCTCAGTTTTTTTGATTTGGCCCGGCATTCGCATTTTTCGCGCATTGAGATAACCAGGATCAGGACCGTTGTAGACCGATTGAACCATTGGCTGGTAACGTTCCAATCGACGATTCCAAACCCAAACGTCTTGCTCGCGAACTTTGAGTCGTCCCTGATCGGTAGCGTCGAGCCCGACGTGACGCGGTGGTTTCTCCTCGTCGGGAAGATTTTTTCGGTCGTTATGAGTAACGTACTCTTTCCCGTTCTCCTTGTACCATTTTTTCGCGGCGTTCTCCCGTTTGGTCACCAGTCGATCGACGCGGTCTTTGGCAAACTTGTGTAAAAGTTTGACTTGCTTTTTCTGCGTATCAAATCTTTCCAGATTCTCTTCGGGAAGAAACGGGGCAGGGCGTTCAGCCAATTGAGTTGCGGCAAACGCAGCGTACATCCGATAGTAATCTTTAATTGGAATCGGATCGAATTTGTGATCGTGACATTTGCAGCATCGCATCGTCGTGGAAAGGAACGTTTGGCCGACCGAGTTGACGACATCATCGACGTACATCTGCCGGGCCTGTGGAACCTTAACCATCGCCGGATCCCAGGCTCCCATTCGCAGGAAGCTGGTTGCGATGAGCAACTCCGGGTTCTTCTCGCCCTCGGATTGTTGTTCCCAAAGTTCATCGCCCGCGATTTGTTCGATGATGAATTCATCGTAAGGCTTGTCCTTGTTGAAAGCCCGAATCACGTAGTCGCGATATCGCCACATGTTGGATCGTTCGTAGTCGTTTGAGTAACCGGCGGTGTCAGCGTATCGGGCGGCATCAAGATAATGCTGTGCCCAGCGCTCGCCGTAGTGTGGGCTTTCGAGAAGCCGGTCGATCAACTCGCTCCACGCCATGTCAGGATCGGCGTTCCAGGTTAACTTGAACTGTTTGACCTCTTCGGGGGTGGGCGGAAGCCCAATCAAATCGAATGTTGCGCGGCGAACCAGTGTCAGCGGATCGGCTTCCGAGGCAGCGGTTGCTCCGGCTTCACCGAGCTTTTGATCAATCAACGCATCGACTGGATTTTGGCCAGCTGCGAGTTCGACTTTTTTCATCGGACGAAACGCCCACATGTCCTCCGGCTTGTAACGCCGATAGGTCCAGTCGTCGCTGGTTCCGCCACTGGTGATCATGATGTCGCCTTCATCGGTCGACATCTCCAATTTCGCTTCGTCGCGATACGTTTTTTGTTTTTGTTCGCTGGGCCAAGGCGCGCCGTTGACCACCCAATCGCGGATCAATTCAATTTGCTCTTTTGTCAAACGATCGGTTTGCTTGGGCGGCATTTCCATGTCTTCCCATGCGATCGCTGGCAACAGTGTTCCCTCATTATGCTTGCCCGGCACAACGGCTTCGTCTCCCGTTTCGCCTCCCTTGAGAAGAAGCTCACGAGTCAACATGCTGTAGTCGCCTTTGATGTCATCAGCATCATTGCCGTGGCAACCAAAGCATTTTTCAGTAAGGATTGGCAAGACCTTCAGCGTAAACTGACGTTCGGCTTTTTCGTCAGCCAGTGAGGTCTGTGGCGTAAAGAACAACGCAACAATCAATGCAACACAAATCACACGCATCATGTGCTTGCCCAAATGGATCGGTTTATGTTTGTAAGGTGGGATGCCGTATAGGCTAACAATCGGAATATCATCGAGAGCAATTCAACTCGCTCCCAACCGTTCCAGCCAAACAAATTTAGTGCAGAGAATGGCTGTATTTAAGTTACCTCAAATCCGGTTTTGGTTACAATGTTTTCCCGACATTTGCCGCGTAATAAAGCCTGGCGCGGCGTGGAAATTTTAAGCTGAACCGAAAATGGTAACCCGACGAGGCTGTGATATTTTCAAAACACGCCTCGAATACATCAGCCGTTTTGGCGATAGCCGCGGTTAATGATGGTCCAACTAGGCCGCGTTTTATAGATTGCATTTTAGGGAGAGCGAAGCTCCTGCTGAGCTTGAAATGCCAGATGGCGCTGGCTCAGCAGGAGCTTCGCCCTCCCAAGAATTCATGTTTTGACATTTATCAAACGCGGCCTAAACCCAAAACACCAAAAACGGCTCATGAAATCACGAACTCATCGGGTTAAAACCGACCCAATGTTGTCAAAAAGAACAGTTCGCCTTGGCGGTTGAAGCCTACTTTTTGCCGATCCTCACCCTTAGGATGGTAGGCCGATCAAGAGCTACAACAGCCAAACATTAACTCAGGCCCAACGGACCTACGCCACCTCAGGGCCGACCGAATTTGGAGAAGTCTCTCCCATGACCTCAATTACGTTTAAAGCAGTCGTTAACAAGCTAGTGATTGTAGCTGGTTTGATTTTCTTACCAGCTATTTCTCGGGCTGCTACGTTTGATCAACCACGTGAGCGACCCAATGTCCTGTTGATCTGTGTTGATGATTTGCGACCCGAGTTAAATTGTTTCGGCGTTGACTACATCCACTCGCCCAACATTGACGGCTTGGCCAAAACTGGAAAGATCTTCACTCGGCACTACGTGCAAGCGCCGACTTGTGGCGCGTCGCGGGCCGCATTGCTGACTGGGAAGTATGGCGCCGGCTCGAATTCGGCTCTGTTCCAACGGGCTGAACAAATCAAAAAGGGCAAAGCCGTTACGCCAAGCATGCCCGCTTGGTTTCGCAGCAATGGCTACACCACGGTGTCAGTTGGCAAAGTCTCCCATCACCCCGGCGGATACGGCGGACCGGATTGGGACGAAGATGACAAACTTGAAATGCCAAACTCATGGGATCGAAATCTTAAACCGACCGGAGCGTGGAAGCATCCACGGGGCTGGATGCATGGATTGGCTAATGGAGAAATCCGGGACAAAACTGGTAAAATGGATGTGTTCCAAGCCGCTCAAGGCGAAGACTCAATCTATCCGGACGGAATTTCAACCGACGCGGCGCTAAAAGAACTCCAGACGCTGGCCGCCGACGAAAAGCCCTTCTTTCTCGCCGTCGGAATCCTGCGTCCGCATCTACCGTTCGGCGCTCCGGCGAAGTATTTCGAGCCATACAAGAGCGCGACGTTGCCCGCGATCCGTCATCCGGAAAAGCCAACCGGCAAAACGACTTGGCATGGCTCGGGCGAGTTCATGAATTACAACCTCTGGGGCCGAAACCCAAACACTGACGCCGAGTTCGCAATCGAAGTCCGCAAACACTACGCCGCTTGCGTGACATTTGCCGATGCCCAGGTCGGGCGAATTCTCAAACATTTGGAAGAATTAGGAAAGTCCGAAAACACGATTGTTGTGCTCTGGGGCGATCACGGTTGGCATCTTGGCGAGCACGCAATCTGGGGCAAACACGCTTTGTTCGAAGAGTCGTTGCGATCACCGCTCATCATTCGCTACCCCGCAATGTCAACTGCAGGTTCAAAGACCGATGCCGTTGTCGAATCCATCGACATTTTTCCGACACTTTGTGAGCTTGCCAAGCTACCTGTTCCCGAGTTCGTAAGCGGAACAACGTTGAGTCCATTGATTGATGGATCTCAAACCAAGGGCCACGATGCGATCGGCTATTACAGTAGGGCCAGAACGATTCGGTCGGAGCAATACCGTTTGATTGCTCACAAAGACGGCCATTGTGAACTCTACGCTCATGGTAGCCAAATCGGCGATGAAACAGAAAACCTCGCTCAGGCTAAACCAGATGTGGTGAAAGATCTGATGAAGCGACTAAATACGCGGCGTCCGAAGTAGGCTGGTTGTTTGATTGCAAGTTATCGTTTTTTGCAGAGCAAGAGGAGCGTAGTATTGGACAGGATTGACATGATGAACGCGATGTAAAGTTGTGTCACGGATCCTGTCAATCATGTTCATCCTGCTTAATTTCTTGGATTTGGTAAACTAACCAAACTATGCCGACACCGTCTCAACCCCAAGAATCCTTCCCAGATGAATTTAGAAAAACTCGAAGACGCCGTCCGTGCGATTGTGGCGGAGATTGATCAAAGCGAGTTTATCTATCAGCTTTTGCGGGCCTACGATCAGCCAAAGGCGTCGATCACGCGTTTGAAAAATGGGCAGTACAACCAATCGAAAAACGATGGTGAAGTCCTTTGGAAAAAGAAACTTTGCTTTCGGCATGAACCGGATGGCGATTTGCATGGGTGCATAGATCGATTGAAGTCAGACAATAACGTGACCAAACACGCTCCGCGATTCATCATCGTCACTGACTTTGAAACGTTGTTGGCGCTGGACACCAAGACTGACGACACGATCGACACCCCGGTCAAGAACCTAGCCGAACACTTTGACTTCTTCCTGCCGTGGGCGGGGATGGAGAAGTCACAGATTCAAAGCGAATCGCTGGCCGACAACGATGTGAAGACGGATGAGGATCGGCATGCGTTGAACATCTTTCTGTCTCGGCTGTTGGCAGAAGCATTGGTTTATCTACGCAACAAAAAACGACAGATGAGGCGTAGTGAAGAAGAATGAACCAGTTCGAGAAAGACTTGGAAGACATTCTCAAGAATGATCCGCTCGGTTTGCTGGTCGTAAAGCCCAAGCAATCAAACTCAATGACAACGGATCAGCGATTGGTGGCTTCGTTTGAGGAGATCAATGCATTTGTTCGCGAACATGGCCGGGAGCCGGAAAAAAGCACGGACATCAACGAACGGAGGTTGTTCAGCCGTTTGAAGGGGCTTCGGGAAAGTGCTCAGCGTGCTTTTGCGTTAAAGGAACACGACGAGCATGATTTGTTGGGAGACTTCGCAATCTCCGATCCTGCCGCAATCGAAACGATCGACGATGTATTGGGCGGAGATGCACTGGGTTTACTCGGCGACAATCCCGAAGAGGACGATCCCGAAAGCATCTTCGTTCTAAAACATGTTTCCAAACCGTCACCCAACAAGCCTGATCATGTTGCCCGCAGAAAGGCTTGTAAAGAGTTTGACCAGTTTGAACCATTGTTCATAGAGCAACACGTTTTGATGAAATCAGGAATGAGAGTGACAGTTCCTTTCAAGAGCGAAGATCAGATCCGCAAGGGTTCGTTCTTTGTTCTTAACGGCCAATTAGCCTACGTCGCCAACATTGGTAAATGGGAGAAACGAAGCACTGGAAAACGCCATCGCCACGATGCGAGGTTGTATTGTGTTTTTGAAAACGGAACCGAATCCAACCTGCTCCGTCATTCGCTTGCTAAAGCCCTTTGGGGAGATTCGAGCTGCCGTCAAATCATTGACGCTCACCAGCGTCAAATGTTCGACGAGCGATATGAAGTCAACAACGAAGACGAGCCGACCGGTTACATCTATGTGCTACGTTCACTCAGCGAAGATCCCAGAATTCGGGAAATCGAGGACTTGTTCAAGATTGGCTTCAGCCGCCAGCCAGTTCTCGAACGAATCAAGAATGCGGCTTCAGATCCAACTTTCCTGATGGCTGACGTTGCGCCCGTTACGCATTTTGAAACGTACAATCTGAACCCGCAACAATTCGAAAAACTGATTCACCGCTTCTTCGCGAAGGCTTGTCTCAACCTCGACATCATCGACGAAAACGGCAAACGATTCACGCCTCGTGAATGGTTCGTAGTACCTTTACCTGTCATTGAGCAGGCAATAAAGTTGTTGATAAGCGGAGATATCGTCAATTACCTTTACCACCACCCGAGTCAGGAGATTCGTAAAAAGTAGACATGTGGAACGTGCAAGCACAACATGTGATCAGCTTGGGGCGAACTCCCAGTGGCCTTGAGTTTACGGAGTTGGTTGACGCCATTTTGCGCGCGAATTGTTTTTCCCTGGGAATTCCTGAATCCGAAATTCACACTAACCATCGTGTTAACAAGCAGGACGGGGGAGTGGATACTCAAATCGACGCGGGGTCCGCTGAAGATAAGACTGGGTATCTGACTTCCAAGTCGATTTGGCAGTATAAGGCCGTGGAGGGAGCAAGTCTAACTGAAGCCAAGCTGCGAAAGGAAGTGCGGGATGGTTGGTACGCACAAGAATTGTTGGCAAAAGACTACGTCTATCGTTTCTGTATCTGTGATGACGGTGCTGCCTACAAAAACAAGAAGCAATTTGAAACCTGGATATTGGATGAGATTAACAAGAAGCACAAAAACATAACCTGTGCAAAGGTGCTTACAGCATCCACTATCGCGACACTTGCAAATAAATACCTTGGTTTGGTGGCTGCATTCTTCCCAGAATTTCGATTGCCGGTTCAGACGCTTGAGAGTTGGGGAGCAAGCATTACCCGACAGGTTCGGCCGGTGATTTGGATCACTTCGGCGTCTTGGAGGAAGCGATCGAGGATCGCTGTGGCCGCCGGAACGTCACCGATCAGCTTGCCCCAGTCTTCCAGTGGCCGATTACTGGTCATCATGGTGCTGCGAAGTTCAT
>CALJOA010000030.1 GCA_937981585.1 uncultured Pirellulaceae bacterium
ATATCCGTGGCCAAGAAGGCACCAAGCCAGATGAGGACGATGGAAATTTCCGTGTGTCCTGACAATCGTGGCCGTTACGACTTCAGTCGTGGCCACGATTAATGAACCTACCGGCTTCTAGCCGGTAGTCCGCGCTCAGTAAGATTAGTGGAAGTTTGCTGATTTGGCCGGATGAAGATTGGAAAGACTAATTTATGAGATAAGATTTTTAACACTGAAACGACCTTAAAGCCGGAAGATCGAGAGAGTCAAAGCTTCAGCTCAATGAAGGTTTAACGCTATAGGAATCTTGGAGTCTTCGTGGTTTTTGGAATGGAGCGTTTTTTTTGTCGGTAAACCAAATTCCTTTCTTGTGAAGGCTAACCGAGAAAAGATTCGAGTCAGAACTGAGATATTCACACCGGGAGAAGTTATGAAAACCTTAATTCTATGTTCGGTGATGGCAGTAGCAGGGTTGCTTGCCGCTACTCCAGCGTCGGCTGACATCGTTTATGAATTTTTTAACAATGGTACGACGATTGGTGCTGCGCTTGATGGTCAAGCATCAGGGTCTTTCACACAATCAGGGCCCAGTGGCACTGCTACGTTGACCGCGATGACCTCTTTAGCTGGTGAGGTTTTCAACTCAACCGGTTCCAATCCCGGTTTTGGAATCAATCAATCTGCCAGTAACGATGATACGGATGGTTTTGACTTCGACGAACTAGGTGGTCCAGGCGTTGCCGAGGGTTTGATTTTGTCTTTTGACACAAACGTTCTTCTCGAATCCATTAGCGTGGGTAGTTTTTCATCTACAGACGAAGTTCAAGTCTTGGTTGGTGGAACAACGGTAGCGACGATCAACTCTACAGGTGCAACTTCGCTCAACGGTTTCGCCTTAAGTGCTGGAACCAGTGTTTTGATTAACACGACTGCAGGAACGTACGGCAACGGATGGTCGCTAAATTCGTTTGATGTGACAGTTGAGGCGGTCCCAGAACCCGGGGCGGTTATGTTGCTTGGCCTGTTTTCCCTAGGTGCAGTTTCTCGACGACGACGGAGCTAGGCCGAATTTGATAAATGCGAGCTTGCATTTTTTTATGTTGGCAGATTAATCAAACGCGGCCTAAGCAATGGTGCCAGATTTGAGCAACACACCCAATGTAGTGTGACGCTTGCGGTTTTTTTGATCGCAAGCGTTTTTTGTACCTCAAGATCATGGATGGAGATTGCTTACTTCGTTTGATTGCGCAAGCGAAGCTTTGGCTTTTCCATCAGCACCGTTGTTCCTGGCTCAACACTGCTGGTCAACCAAACACTTGATCCAATGATTGAGCCTTGGCCGACGACTGTCTCCCCGCCCAGCACCGTGGCGTTGGCGTAGATCACGACATTGTCTTGGATCGTTGGGTGGCGCTTGGAATCGCGGATCAATTGGCCCATTTCGTCTTCGGGAAAGCTGATTGCGCCCAGCGTTACGCCCTGGTAAATTTTCACGTGCTCGCCAATGACGCACGTTTCGCCGATCACGACGCCAGTTCCGTGGTCGATGAAAAAGTGATTTCCGATTGTCGCTCCCGGGTGGATATCGACCCCCGTTTCTCCATGGACCCATTCGGACATCATTCGTGGCAAGAAGGGAACGTTGAGCAAATGAAGCTCATGGGCCAGACGATAAACCGTGACTGCCTGAAGTCCCGGATAGCAAAGAATGACCTCGTCGTAATTCTTGCATGCCGGATCGCCTTTGTAAGCTGCTGTTAAATCCGTCATCAGCCTCTTGCGAATTTCAGGCAGCTTGGAAACGTAGTCGGTTGCCAAGATTTCGCTTTGGGCTGCAATTAGTGCCAGACTTTCATGTTCGCCGTATTTAATTGACGATTCAGATTTATCAGGACAATCTTCTTGAGTCATCTCTTCGCATGACTCGTAGTGTCTGGCGATCGCAATCGCAATTTGTCGCGTCAGAAGCTCGTGAGTCGTTTTTAGTTCCGACTCTAGTTGAGCGCGAGCTTTTTCTGGTGACGATTCGTTGGATCGAAAACTAGGGTAAACAATCCCCTTGAGTCGTGAGATCAAACCGACGATCGAATCAAACTTAGGGATCGGAGCCGTTTGAGCGGCAGCAAATTTCATCGAATCAACAATCTCGTCAGCCACGCTTGTCAGCGTTTGAGCTTTTTGTTTCTGGTTTGATTTAGCGTCGGTCGTCATCGCGGGACTCAAAAGCTTCGATTCAAAATTGGGCGAAAATATCAACAAGCCACGCTAAGGCTTGACCGTTCTGGTCAACACAGGTTCGTGGTTTAGCTACCAAGCGGGACAGTATTGGCCCAGCTTGGTTGGGATTCCAAGATCCATTCGCACTGAGCTTTATTCTGAACTCTATTTTAACGGAGCGGTAGAACTTAACCATGCTAATCCGAACTTTCACCAGTAACCAACGAGTTTCCACGATACCATCATGAAGCTTCGGCTTCGAAGAAAGTAGCTCGGCTCTCCGAGCCGAGAAGCAGAAATCACCTCACGGCTAGGAGAGGCGAGCTACTAATTTCTAATTTCGACGGCAATCCGTACTACGAGCAGTGATCTTGAGTGATTGTTGAAGTGCTTTAACGACTAATTCACCAAATTGTGGCGTGATCTCAATGGCCATCAACCGTGGCTTTCGAGTACGCTTGGGGCAGCCATCAATTTTTGACGACCTTGAGAAAAAGTACTGGATAGAACTTTCGATGATGTTTGCGTGTTGGAAAGTGCTTTGTCAACTCGCACCTTGGCTGCTGCTGGGGATGCTGCTTTCGGGGTTGCTTCACGTTTTCCTGCCGACTGGTTTTGTGCGCCGAAAATTTCACGGCTTGGCTGGAGTATTCAAAGCCGTTCTGCTCGGCGTGCCATTGCCGCTTTGTTCCTGCGGAGTTGTTCCAGCTGGGATTGGGCTCAAGAACCAGGGAGCCAGCAACGGCGCTTCTGTAGGTTTTCTAATAAGCACTCCGCAAACGGGAGTGGATTCGATCTTGGTCGCGGCGTCGTTTTTCGGCTGGCCGTTCGCGATTTTCAAAATGATTGCTGCGGCCGTCACTGGCGTGGTTGGAGGTTGGTTAACCGACCTGGTACACGTCGATCCGGTCGACGATTCGGATTCGAACATTCATTCACACTCGCACACAGACGATAGCTTGCCGGCGTGGCGTAGAGTTTGGGATCACGCGATAGAGATCGTCCGGTCGATTTGGGGGTGGTTGTTGATCGGCGTCGTTGTATCGGCCGCAATCGAAGTGCTGATTCCCGATTCCGTTTTGGTTTCAATCGGTCAGTGGGGGCTGGTTCCCGCGATGTTTCTGGTGCTGCTTTTCTCGGTACCGCTTTATGTTTGCGCGACCGCGTCGGTTCCAATTGCCGCTGTGTTGGTTGCCAAGGGCTTGCCGGCCGGAGCGGCGCTGGTTTTTCTCATGGCTGGCCCAGCGACTAACGTTACAACCATTGGCGCAATCTATGGGCGATTTGGTTGGAAGACGTTACTGGTTTACCTGGCAACAATCATCTTTGGAAGTATCTTTCTGGCCTGGGCGTTTGATTGGCTTTTGACGGGGACGGTTGCCATTGGTGCTGGCCACGTTCATGATCATCGAAATTGGTGGTCCATTGGTAGCGCAGTTATCCTGTTGGCGATGATTGCCAGTTTTGCCTGGAAGGATGCCAATCGCTGGCTGCGTGGGAGGCAAATCAACTCCGGCCAGAATGCCGTCGGTTTGGGAGATGGTGAGCTAACGATTAAGATCGGCGTAGAAGGCATGACTTGCGGCGGCTGTGTCGATAAACTTGAAACTGCGCTTAACAAGACGCCCGGTGTCGAATCGGCACACGTGGATTTGAAGACGGAAGTCGCAACCATCAAAGGCCAACCGAATCTCTCGGATATCAAGCTTGTTATCGTTCGGCTTGGTTTTCGAGTCGTCAGCTAGAACCAGTAATTAATTCATCATCCAGCCGAGATAGTTTTGCCCGAATCTGAATCAGAATTAGCGTTGCACAAACAGCGGATTACCGAGCTGGAATCGACGCTGATGCATTTTCAAAACGACTATGACGCCCTCAATGAAGTCGTTTTGGAGAACGCCAATCGCTTGGAAGCAATGTCTGCGCTGATAAAGCAGTTGACGGCGAGGATTGATTCGGCTTCTACCGAAACCCCGCCCCGAAAACTTGAGGATGAAAAGCCGCCACATTACTGAGCATTAGGGGTGCAGAACGGGCGCCCTTGTCCGTTGAGGCATACGGTCTTTTGAGTGTTTGGGGATGTCGAAAATCCGTCAGACAAATCAATGATTCGGGCACGATAAACATGATCGACATGTTCGCACCACATCTTGTTGATCATGTAAATCCTGTCTTCAACTTTCATTTCAATTCTGTAAAACTCGAGTCGGGCGAGAGTGCCTGACCTACAATCGCTCTTTTTGAGTAGCTAAATCGACGCTCTAATCCGGTTTCCGGATCGCGCCCGATCGGGGCAGTGCATCCTACCGCCAAAAAGTAGTCACTTTCTCCGTAACTCGTACCTGTTTCGCCCACCGGCGAGTATTTGTTTAGGGCTCAAGACTGCGTGCCTTCTGAGCCGAAAACCAAGATGGCGACGAACGCTGTTGTACTGCTGCTGGAAACCTCGATGAAACTCGCGATCCTTTCTCGCCATCCCAACTGCTATAGCACCAAACGGCTGATGCAAGCCGCTGCCGCGCGTGGTCATCAAGTCGAGGTTCTCGATACACTGAAGTTCTCGATCGACCTAGCCGAAGGGGCACCACGGCTGTTCTACAAGTCTCATCAAGTTTGCGATCTTGATTCGGTGATTCCTCGAATCGGATCCTCGATCACGCATTTCGGGACCGCGTTGGTTCGCCAGTTCGAGCAAATGGATGTCTTTTGCGCCAACAGTTCGCACGGGATCGCCAATTCGCGCGACAAGCTTCGTGCCTTGCAGATTCTTAGTCGCCATCACATCGGGATGCCACAAACTACCTTTGTGCGCAATCAGCGTGATGTTCTGCCTGCGATCCGTCGGATTGGTGGTGCCCCGGTTGTGATCAAGTTGTTGGAGGGAACCCAAGGTGTCGGTGTCATTCTTGCTGAAAACGAACGAGTAGCCGAAGCGATTGTGGAGACGATGCAAAGCACCAAACAAAACGTATTGGTGCAAAAGTTTGTTGCCGAGAGTATGGGCCGTGATATTCGTGCGTTGGTGGTTGGTGATCGAGTTGTCGCGTCGATGAGACGGGTTGCCCGTGGGAATGAATTTCGCAGCAACGTTCATCGTGGTGCCAGAACTGAAGTGGTTCAGCTCAGCGAAGAAGATCAGCAGATCGCGGTTCGAGCCGCCCAGATCATGGGGTTGCACGTCGCCGGTGTTGACATGCTTGAGTCGAAAACCGGGCCGCTGATCATGGAGGTCAATTCTTCACCGGGGCTTGAAGGTATCGAGCGCTGCAGCCGACTCGATATCGCCGGTTCGATCATTGACTACGTTTCGGCGCAAGTCGACTTTCCCGAGATCGACATTCGCCAGCGTCTGACCGTCAGTCGTGGCTATGGAGTGACAGAAATCCATGTCCCCGAGGGATCAGAGTTCGTCGGCAAGTCGATTGACGAATCTGGTTTGCCTGAACTGGACATCAACGTGTTGACGCTTTATCGCGGCACGATTGTAATTCCCAATCCGCGCCTGAAACGGCGTCTTGAAGCCGGTGATCGGTTGCTGTGTTTTGGAAAGCTCGAATCGATGCGTAGCATGATCCCCGCTCGTACGATTCGCCAACGGCGACCAGAAGTCAAAGGGCTTGATTCAGGATTTGGACCGTCAGATCGAAACGCGGCATGAAGCACGAACAGCCAAGTTGTCTCGTGCTTGATTCAGTTCAAACTTGGCCGTGATGAATTAGGCTCGGCTTGATTCCACAGAATCCAGCCAGTTCCATTGGTCTTTGGTGGTCCCATCGAACAAGCCGAAGAACGCGGCTTGAATGGCTTTAGTGATTGGGCCTTTCGAGCCTGATCCGATTTCTATCCCGTCGACAGAACGCACTGGCGTGACTTCGGCGGCAGTGCCGGTGAAGAATAATTCGTCGGCGATGTAAAGAAGTTCGCGTGGGATCTCCTGCTCGACGACTTCGTATCCAAGCTCTCTGGCCAAGACGATGGCGGAGTCACGGGTGATCCCATTGAGAATCGCCGAACTAAGCGGCGGGGTGAAGACAATTCCATCGCGAACGGCGAACAGATTCTCGGCTGAACCTTCGCTGACGGTTCCACGAGCCGTAACCGAGATGCCCTCGGCAAAACCATTGCGGCGGGCTTCACCCCCGATCAGTTGAGCGTTGAGATAATGCCCTCCGGCTTTGGCTAGGATTGGCAGCGCTGCGCTGGTGGTTCGTGTCCAGGATGAAACACAGACGTCGATTCCATTCTTCAATCCGTCTTCTCCAAGATAAGATCCCCATTCAAACGCCGCAACCATTACGTCGGTCGGAACGTCATCGTTGGGAACTACGCCTAGCGAGCCAGCTCCCAAAAAAATCAAAGGACGAATGTAAGCGTCCTTGAGCTCGTTTTTGACGATGACTTCGCAACACGCGTCGTTGATTTGCTCGGGCGAGTATGGTATTGGGTAGCGGTACAGTTTTGCGGAATCGAACAGTCGTTTGGTGTGCGATTTCAATCGGAATATGCATCGGCCATTAGGCGTATCATAGCAACGCATGCCTTCGAAAACGCTCGAGCCGTAATGTAACGCGTGGGCCATGACGTGGACCGTGGCGTCTTTCCAAGGGATTGTTTTCCCGTTCATCCAAATGTACTGACTGGTTTTCATCTAGCGTTCTACGAAAAATCCAATTGAAAGATCAAGTCGCATTGGCGCCTGTCAAATGACGCGATTAGCGAGCGGCCTTCATTATCGCAGCGCCAATCGCCCACCGCCAACCCCATCATGACGGCTTGAAATCAAATTCCAATGGTTCAGACAATGAATTCGGATTTAGATGGAGGCAGATGGAGGCCGACCAGTTGAAATGGTTGGTTGGGGTTTCTTATGATGATCAGGACCGTGCAAGCCGGATCACAGAATTGGAGACGATGTGGGATTGGAAATGAAAGAGCTGTTGCAAACGATGCCGCAGATCGGCGCCGTTGAGTGGATTGGAGTCCGGCCAGCCAGAGGTGAACCGATCCAAGTACTATCACAGGTTGGAATTGACGATCAGGGATTGGTTGGCGACCGCTACGAAGGCGCCGTTGATGGCGACCGAATGGTGACGTTGATTCAGCAGGAACACATTACGGCGGTTGCTTCGATACTTGGGCGAGAGACGGTTGATCCTGCCCTGCTTCGTCGAAACATTGTCGTCTCGGGAATCAATTTGCAGGCGCTCAAAAAGAATGAAATTAAGATCGGCGCAGCCGTTTTGTTCGTGACGGGTAACTGTCCGCCTTGCAGCCGAATGGAAGAAAATCTCGGTGCCGGTGGCTACAACGCAATGCGCGGACACGGTGGAGTGACCGCACGTGTGGTCAGCGGAGGGGAAATCGAAATTGGCAGCCCCGTCAAATTGCTGGTGGCGGAGTAAAAGACTTGCATCATTTTTGATGTTGCGAGTCGTCAATCAAATCGTCAATCAAAGAAAGGCGGTCACGGCTGGGACAGCCTGCTACTGCACGAGGTCAAGTCCGCTCCAGTCGAGTTGAGTGAAACAAAGAAGCTACTTCTTGGCATTCGCTGCCTTGGATTGAGCGGCCTTCTCTTGAGCAGTTTTCGCTTCAGCAGTCTTGGCCAAGATGATTTTTGCAGGCGGCTCTTGGCCTTTCTGATAGAACTTCATTGAGATTGAGTTGACGCAGTGGCGAATATTCTTGTCCGTCATTCTTTCGCCTTCGAAGACATGCCCGAGATGTCCATCGCAGTTGCTGCAAAGGATTTCCACGCGTTGACCATCGGCGTCGATCTCGCGTCGGACAGCGCCTTTGATTTCGTCGTCGAAGCTCGGCCAACCGCAGTGCGATTGGAATTTGTCGGCTGAGTTGTAAAGTTTCGCATTACACTGACGACAACAGTAAACCCCTTCGGCTTTGTTGTCTGTATACTCGCCGACTCCGGGGCGCTCGGTTCCCTTTTGCTGGATGACCCAAGCCTCTAGCTGGTTTAGTTTGTTGTACTCGGTTGGCATGGGTTTGGTCTCTTGTGATTGCGTTGTTGTCGCCGGCTGTGAAGGAGTTTGAGTCGTTTGGGTTTGCTGGGCAGCGGTTGCATTGCCGGGTGTGGCTGGCGACGCGTTGCCGTCTTGCGGCGATACTCCCATCGCAATCACACCAGACACGACAAGCAAAGAAGCGACTAAAAAGATTAAACGAGTCATTGGTTCAGACTTTCACAAATTTTCTTCATACGTTTTCTGTTGGCCCCCAGATCCGAATGGCCAACTCGGGATGCTGAGCGGAAATGGACTACTTGGTTACTATCATCAACATGGAACTCGACGTCGTCAACGAAACGGAATAGCAAGCTGGTAAATTCATAGTGAAGATATGATTCTGATTCTGTACACAATTTCGCTCTGGGGCAATCGGAACTGATCGCAGTTTTTATTTTTGCCAGCGTTTGGGCGCTGTCGCCGATGAAAGGGACGGCCATCATCGTTTTTTTCGGGTCATCAGTTTGGGTAGAGACGCAATTAGGGCTATCGGGACACTTGGCCAGTTGCCCGTCGACGACCCCCAGATTTGTGGGTTTTGATGATGTCATGCTTAAGAAATATAGCCCGGCAATCGCCAACATTGGAAAAATAATCAATCGGCGGACGATCCGCCCCGTCATCGACTTTCTTTTTTTCTCTGCGGTTGATTCTGCTGTTTGATTCATGATGAGCTCGAGAAGGCTGTCTAGCATAGGCAGCAAATGGTGGCCCGTTAATGGGGCGGCTTGGACACCGTGTTCGACCATTGGAGTATATTGTAATATTTTATAAAGCCGCTTTTGCAGACGCTTTTTAACACAATGAAGCTCTGACGTTCCACCCGAGGATCTCTTCTATGATTCAGCCATCAATTTTACGGACTATGTCATTCTGCTGTTTGTTAGCGATTTCGGTGTCACTGGTTCCAGTGACATTTGCACAGGGTCAACCTGCGGCTGCGCGGAACAAAGATTTGACGAAAATTGATGCGAAAGCTGCCAAGGTCGATGAACTGTTTATTCGAAACGCCTTTGATATTGCTGCGGAGTACGAAAAAGCCGGAGACGTTGCTCGCGCAGTTGACTATCTACATGCAATGTCTCTGATCAAACCAGGGCTGGCAAAAATTGAGGCAAGACTTCAACAACTCCGCGAGCAAGTGTTGGCCGCCAACGACTTCACTTTTGAATTCGAACCAGCCACCAACTGGGGTAAACCAGTTGCGTTCGTCAGGTCCGGCAAGCCATTTAAGATTAACGTCCAAGGAGGGTACAAGTTGGCAATCAGTGCTTTGGTAGGAGCTGACGGGCTTGCCGAGGAAGATATCCAATCTGATTTAATCGATGATGTTCCGCTGGGGAAACTCGTGGGTGTGATCGTTGAAAAGCCGAATCGGCCCAGTCTTAAAGGCGAGGAAAAGATCGTGCCGTTTGAAATCGGAACCGGACGAGTCATGGAACCTCGGCAAGACGGATACTTATTCCTCAAAGTCAACATGCCGCCACAGTCCAAGACCAGCGGATCGCTTCAAGTTCAGCTTTCGGGATATGTTCTGGCTCCCGATGGTGAAAACATTGGCAACTAATGGACGACGGGATTTGCAGTGCTTGCGCTGGATGCTCGACTAACAGAGCAGCGTTCAAGTGATCCATGATGCGATCGCGACAATCATCACGAAAATGATTGCCGTGATCGCGATCCAAAGTAGCGGAAGCCAGTTGGTCTCGGCGTTTCTTGTCAGCATGCCTTGAGAAACGTCATCGAGTTTCAACTGCTGTTGAGATTGAGTGTCGAACATCCAGATTTGAGTTCGAAGCTCTTGGGTTCTATTTCGTTCGTCATCTAACACGACTCCGAAACGGACATGCCATGAATCTGAATCGGCTTCGATTTCTTGGTCGTCGCTGGCATCGATTCGAAAACTGGTGCGAAACTCGAAAACCTGTACCCAGCCGGGACGCTTGATCGCGTACAGGTCCAGATCGTGGATCTTGGCTGTCCGGCCGACAAAGCCGTGAACGTTCAGCCAGTCGCGAATGTCTTTCTCGGTGACACGATTTTTAAATGATATAGGCAACTTACTGGCCAGCGGAAAATGAAGCCTAGACCTTCAAACGTTTGAGTCGATCATTTAAGTGACCGTAGCAGTTGACCACCGATAACCAAAATAGATAAGTCGATGCAAAGTTGAAGATCTCTTCTTGAAACGTTCATCGAGTCTTTGCGAAATTCAATAAGCGCAGTTTACAAGGCGGCTGGTTTGCATTTAAAACAATAGCGGGATGCAAGGGTGAGACCTTCGAGATAGGGACTATCAATCAGAAGCTCAAACCCTCTTTGAGAACGGATGCAAATTGGGAGAAAAGATGGACAAGGTATCTCTGGCGGTCACGTTGATACGTAACACTTCCAACCAGACTATTCGCTGGTTGGCGCGGTTGAACGAGTTCACGATGCAATTGGAATTCGTGGTTGGTGAACGGCTTGAGCAAGAGTCGTTTCGCGAAACCGCGATCCGTGAAGTTGCTTGGGAGCTGGAATTGGATCGAACCCGCGATTTTCTTGTCGCCAATATGGCTCAGCACAATCTCGAATTTGTTGATCAGATGCCCGGTTGGTTCAGTAAAAACCATATGTTGGTTTCGTTTTACAACGTTGAGATTTATCGTCGAGAAGTCCTCGAAGCGGTGGAATCAGACTCTCGCAATTTTTGGGTCACTTCCGACGAAATTTGCGATGGCGTGACTCATTGTGGTCGTCGTTTTGACCCGATTGTTCCCTATCTGATCAATCGTTCCAACGTCATTCAGCACTGGGAGTCTTCCCAATCGGTTGACCGAAGCCGGAAGCTTTAAGATTCGAGCTTTGAGATTCGAGCT